>CAYWLI010000060.1:0-14252 GCA_964459135.1 uncultured Thermodesulfobacteriota bacterium
ACCACCCGCGCCCCTATTACCGCCATGCTCATCATCTTTGAGATGACCGCCGATTACCGCATCATCCTCCCCCTGATGTTTGCCTGCACCATAGGCCTCGTGATCTCAACCCTGCTCTCACGGGAGTCCATTTATACCCTCAAACTGGTCCGGCGGGGGGTAAACATCCATGGGGGAAAGGAACTCAACGTACTTAAATCCCTTAAAGTCTCTCAGGTGATGCACCCGGAAATTGAGATAGTCTCTCCCTCGGTCCCCTTGGCCGAGCTCGTTACCCGCATGATGGTAAGTCCCCAAGCCCACCTATTCGTCGTCGCGGGGAACAACCGGGTCCACGGCTATATCTCCATGGAGGCCTTGCGCCCCATTCTCAAGGATTATGAGACCGTCAGTAACGTCGTCAATGCCTCCGATCTGATGGACAGAAAGGTCACGGTGGTGACCCCTGGGGAGACCCTCGACATGGTTATGCAGCTCTTTGGAAGGTTTGCTCTGGAAGCAATCCCTGTCGTGGACAAAGGACAATTGATCGGAACGATTCGCAAGAGCGATGTCATAGAGGCCTACAACAGGGAGATCTTCAAACTGGATATGGCATCGGGATTGGCCACGTCATTCCGCCTCCACCAGCGGACGGAATTGGAACGATTGGCTTTGTTGGAAGGAGTGCTTATCTTAGAGGTTTCTGCCCCCAGGCAGTTTGTGGACAAAAGCCTGGCAGAACTCAAGCTCCGGGAACGCTACGGGGCCACGGTCTTGACCATCAAGAGGTTGACCTCAGAAGGAGGCGAGAAAGTATCCTATATCCTCCCCACACCCGCTACCAGGATCAAGAGGGGGGATGTCCTTATCGTCTTCGGTTTGCAGGATGATTTGTCGCGCTTTCCGAGAAGATAGCGGCTTTTGTGAGCCTTGTGCCTTTTCACCTATTTAAAAAAGACACAAAATGCAAGAGAGTTGCTTCACCAGTACGCGTGAGAACATGGCGACGTACTGCTTATACCTCACGCGCCATCTACCCAGGTTGGCGATGCCATGGAGGATGGATGAAGCTATTGCGGTTTTTTAGTATTCTCCCAGATCTCGAACAAAGGTAAAATTGTACGGCTCAGCCACCAGTGCTTTGGCAGTGTTCTTTGCACTCCCAGTCGCAACGGCAAAGGGTAAGGTGACGACAAAAATGCTCGTCCCCAAAGCCGTGCTCACAAAACCGAGAGGACGGGCAATCATAAGATCAAAGGTAATCTCAGTCCCCGTCGGTTCATCCACGACGTCCTGAGCCCATACCATTGAAGGCGCACCGACAAAGCCCAAGAGGATTGTTATAACGATCCCTCTGGTAATCCATTTTTTCAAAGCCATAGCTACCTCCTCTGCTCTTTACGGTTACCCCTGTGGGGACTTCCTACACTAGTCCTACATATAATTTTCACAACAAAAAGGATATTTGTCAAGATATTTTTTACATCTTGTGACGAAAACCGTATGGGCCTTTCCGCTTTTACCCGCACAGGGGAATATGGTAGACTTTCCCAAAATCATCGCTCAGGGGAAAAAATTATGAAAGATAAAAGGACCGTCACTATTTCGCTCTCCCTCGTGCCAATAGTATTGGTATGCTTCCTCTTCATCACCCCGGTCGCCTCACAAGATCCGAAGGGTCCCTTTCTGGTCAAGAGGGTGGTGGATGGGGATACCATCGTTCTCGCAGATGGACGGTACGTCCGTTATGTAGGTATCAATACCCCGGAACATGGTGAACCCTTGTGGGAGGAGGCCAGAGATTACAATGCCCAACAGGTCGGGGGGAAACTGGTCACCTTGGAGTTTGGGCAGGTCACGGAAGACACGTACGGGCGCACCCTGGCCTATGTCTCCGTTGAAGGGGAAATGGCCAATGCAGCGCTCTTGCAAGCGGGGTTAGCCCATCTCTTTGTCCTCGAGCCGATCACCTACTACCACTACTTCCAAAGGCTTCAAGAGGAGGCCAGGACACAGGGCCTGGGGATCTGGGGGAGAGGCGGATCCAGAGGCCCCCTCAAAATCACGACATTGCATGCCGATGCCCAAGGGGACGACAGGAAAAACCTCAACGGGGAGTACGTGAGAATATGCAACATATCCCCAAAAGACCTCAACCTCAGGGGTTTTTCCCTCGTGGATCGGCAGGGGCACCGGTACATCTTTAACAGGGCTCTTCTGAAACCAGGCTACACGGTACTCCTCTTCACCGGAGCGGGGAAAGACGTCGTGGAAGGGGTTGATCAACTCCGTCTCTTCTGGGGATCGCGCTATCCCATCTGGAACAACAAGGGGGATCAAGCATCCCTCAGGGACGCGCAGGGGGAGCTGATAGATACCTTTGAATACAGACGGTGACATGTCAACACAAGCAGCTATTGAAAAAGGTGGCTATGGTTGGCATATTGTTTTAGACTGGTCTTTATGATATCGTTCAATTTTTCTCTTCTGGCCGCAATGCAATCCGACGGAGACGAACTATGGATTACAAGAAGACTCTGAACCTTCCCCAAACGCCGTTCCCTATGAAGGCAGACCTGTCGAAGAGGGAACCCGAGGTGCTCAAGTCATGGGAGGAAACGGGATTATATAAAAAGATCCTCCAGGCAGCCAAGGGGAGAGAAAAATATATCCTCCACGATGGCCCTCCGTATGCCAACGGACACATCCACATCGGTACCGCCCTGAACAAAATCCTGAAGGACATCATCGTCAAGGCCAAGTTCATGTCCGGCTTCGACAGCGCCTATGTCCCCGGGTGGGATTGTCATGGTCTGCCAATAGAGCATGAGGTGGATAAGATGCTGGGGGAGCGCAAACTGGGGATGACCAAGGCCGAGATCAGGAGGCACTGCCGGGATTATGCGGCCCAGTTCGTCGACATCCAACGGGAGGAATTCAAGCGGCTGGGGGTACTGGGGACCTGGGAGGACCCCTATCGCACCATGGACTACGAGTATCAGGCCACCATCGTGCGGGAGCTCGGTCGGTTTGTAGCGGGAGGCTACCTCTATAAAGGGAAAAAGCCGGTCTACTGGTGCGCCACCTGCCATACCGCCCTGGCAGAGGCCGAGGTGGAATACAACCCTCACCAATCCCCTTCAATCTTCGTGAAGTTTCCCATGGTCTCCGATATCGGCGAGGCCCTCCCCGCACTGCAGGGGAAAAAGGTTTCGGTCCTCATCTGGACCACCACTCCGTGGACCATTCCGGCCAACCTCGCCATCGCCCTGCATCCCAGCTACCACTACGTGGCGGCAGAGGTGAGCGGTGAGGTCTACATCGTGGCAAAGGACCTGGCAGACATCGTGATGGACACCCTGGAGATCAAGGACTATAGCGTGCTGGAGACTTTTGAGGGGAGCGCCTTGGACGGATTGAAGTGCCGTCATCCCTTTTTGGAGAGGGAGTCAATCATCATCATGGCCGATTATGTCACCCTTGACGCAGGGACAGGGTGTGTCCATACCGCCCCTGGCCACGGCCAGGAGGACTATGAGAGCGGCTTGAAATACGGACTGGATATCTATGCACCGGTGGATGACGACGGCAGGTTTACCCCGGAGGTGGAGTTTTTCGGGGGGGCATTCGTCTTTGATGCTAACACGGCGGTGAACGCCAAGCTGGTCGAGAAGGGGGCCTTGCTGAAAGAGGAAGCAATGGAACACTCCTATCCTCACTGCTGGCGATGTAAAAACCCTATCATCTTCCGCTCCACCGAACAGTGGTTCATCTCCATAGACCACGACGGTCTTAGAGACAAAGCGCTCACGGGAATCGATGCGGTCCAGTGGATCCCCGCCTGGGGGAAGGAACGGATCTACGGGATGGTAGCCAATCGGCCCGACTGGTGCGTCTCACGTCAGCGGGTCTGGGGGGTCCCCATCGTGGCCTTTTACTGCGAGGGGTGCGGCGAGACCCTCCTGCAGAAGGACCTTATAGACTTCGTAGCCGATCGGTTTTCCCAAGAGGGGGCGGATATCTGGTTTGACGAGCCGGCTGACAAGCTTCTCCCGCCCAAGACCACGTGTCCTCAATGCGGAGGTGAGAAATTCACCAAGGAAACGGATATCCTCGATGTCTGGTTCGACTCAGGGGTGAGCTGGGCCGCGGTCCTGGAAAAAAACGAAGCCCTGAAGTTTCCCTGCGACCTCTACCTGGAGGGGAGTGACCAACACCGGGGGTGGTTCCACTCGTCTTTGTTGGCCGCGGTAGGCACGAGGGGCACCCCGCCGTACACCAGCGTCCTCACCCACGGGTTTGTGGTGGATGGTGAGGGTAAAAAGATGTCCAAATCAGCGGGGAACGTGGTGGCCCCCGACGAGGTCATTCAACGGTTCGGGGCGGAGATCCTACGGCTGTGGGTGGCGGCGGAGGACTACCGGGACGACATCAAGATCTCCCAGGAGATCCTCGATCGGCTCACCGAGGCCTACCGGAGGATCAGGAACACCTGGCGGTACATGCTGGGCAATCTCTATGATTTTGATCCTCAGCAACACACCGTCCCCGTTGGTGAACTATTGGAGATCGATCGATGGATCCTCCATCGCTTTCAGCAATTGGTGGAACGGGTGCTCAGGGCCTATGAGGAGTATGAGTTTCATATCATCTATCACGCCGTACACAACTTCTGCGTGGTAGACCTCAGCGCCCTCTATCTGGACATCCTCAAAGATCGTCTCTACACCTCCGCGCCCTCCGCCCCCAAGAGGAGGTCTGCCCAAAATGCCATCTATCAAGTCCTCAAGGGGATGGTGAAGCTCATGGCACCGGTCCTTGCCTTTACCGCCGATGAGGTGTGGCGCTACCTCCCGCAGGAAGGCGGTGAGGAGGAAAGCGTCCACGTGGCGAGTTTCCCCCGCACTGAGAAGGAGTTTCTCGACGAGGCACTGGAAGAGCGATGGACGCAGGTTTGGAAGACGCGTGAGGAGGTGACCAAGGCCCTGGAAAAGGCCCGGCAGGACAAGGTGATTGGCCACCCCCTGGACGCTGAGGTGACGCTGAAGGCGCCGCCGAAACTCTATGACTTCCTCCACGAGTTTGGCTCGGAGCTGCGGGAGATCTTTATCGTCTCGCAGGTAGCATTGGAGCGGGATGGGGATTCCTCAGCGCTGACGGTGGAGGTAGGGCGCGCAGCAGGGGCAAAGTGCCAGCGTTGCTGGGTTTATGACACGAGCGTGGGGGCTGACAAGGAACAGCCGGAGATCTGCCAGCGCTGCCTCCAAACGATTGCAGACGAGGGATCATGAAGAGGAAGTATACAATTTTGTTGATCGTCTTCTGCATCCTCCTCGCCCTGGACCAGGTGAGCAAGCTCGTTATCAACCAGTATGTTCCCCTTCATCAATCCAGGGAGGTCATCGCGGGTTTTTTTAACATCGTCCACGTGCAGAACCGGGGGGCTGCCTTTGGACTCCTGGCCCATATACCCGGAGCCGCCCATATCTTCCTCATCACATCCCTGATAGCCATTGCCCTCATCCTCGTCTATTTCCGCTGGATCAAAGAGGGGGAAGTATGGACCCCCATCTGCCTCTCCCTGATTTTGACCGGGGCAGTGGGCAATCTGATCGACCGCTTTCGCTTGGGGAGTGTAATAGACTTCCTCGATTTCTATTATCAAGGGTGGCACTGGCCCGCCTTTAACGTGGCGGACTCTTCCATCACCATCGGAGTCATCTTGCTGGCCCTCAAGATCCTATGGGGGGAGAAAAAGACCACCGGAGAGGAGCACTGAGATGCATCCCGTTCTCTTCAGTATCGGCAGATTCAATATTATCCACACGTATGGGCTCATGATCGCCATCGGCATCCTCGTGGGATTGTTCGTGGCATGGCGGCAGGCGAACCGGGAGGGGATCGATCCGAACAAGATCATCGATATCACCTTTTATCTCCTCATATCCGCCTTGATAGGCTCCCGTCTGTTGTATGTGCTCATGAACTTTCATGACTATGCCGCTGATCCCATAAAAATTATCAAAATATGGGAAGGGGGATTGGTCTTTTACGGGGGACTCATACCGGCCGCGGCCATAGGGATCTGGTATATCAAGAGGCTCGGCCTCCCCCTCTGGCAGGTAACCGACATCTTCGCCCCCTCTGTTGCCATCGGCCACGCCTTCGGCAGAATCGGGTGTTTTTTTGCCGGGTGCTGTTACGGTAAGCCGAGCACCCTCCCCTGGGCCGTCACCTTCTCAGACCCCCGCAGCCTGGCCCCTCTGGGGATTCCCTTGCACCCCACGCAGCTCTACAGCTCCCTCGGCCTCTTTGTGATCTTCGCCGTTCTTATCGTGCTACGGAAACGAAAGGCCTTTCACGGAGAGATCTTCTGGTCATATACCCTCCTGTATTCCATCTTCCGCTTCTTTATAGAGTTCCTGCGGGGGGATCCGCGCGGCAGCGTTCTGGGAGGTCTCCTCTCCACAACGCAGGCCATCGGCATCGGCGTGGCTGGAATTTCCATAGTGATGTTACTATATTTAAGAAAAAGAGGGCTGAAAGGAAAGGGCCGTCGCTAAGATACGCATATATCCCGATCCCATCCTCCAGGTCAAGGCCGCGGAGATCGAGAACATTGATGGGAGAGTGGTAGACTTGGCTGAAGATATGACGGAGACCATGTACGCCGCCCCGGGCGTCGGTCTGGCTGCGCCGCAGGTGGGGGTGTCCGAGAGACTCATCGTTTTGGACGTCCGAAACAGGGAGGGGACCACGGGGCTCATTACCCTGATCAACCCGGAGATTATTGAGGAGGAGGGACGGGTCGTGGAAGAAGAGGGGTGTCTGAGCCTCCCGGGGATCACAGAAAACGTCGTCCGGGCCGAGCGGGTCCTGGTCAGGGGACACGACCTGGACGAGCGAGAGCAAGAGATCGAGGCAGAGGGGCTTCTCGCCGTGGCCTTGCAACATGAGATCGACCATCTCGAGGGAATACTCTTCATCGACAGGATAAGCCGTCTCAAGCGGGGGATCATCCAGCGAAAGATGCGCAAGCTGGTGCAGCAGGCCCAGTCGTCCAAAGAGAAGGATCACATACTTTTCTAAAGCCAATGAATTCCAGTACAAGGAAGCTGCGGACCGTCTTCATGGGAACTGCGTCTTTTGCCCTCCCCACGTTGCGATCCCTGGCTGATACTGAAGAGGTGATTGCGGTAATCACCCAGCCCGATCGCCCCCGCGGCAGGGGCAGAAAGGTCGCACCCCCTCCGGCAAAGGGGCTCGCCCTCGATCTCGGCCTTCAGGTCCTGCAGCCGGAACGGGTGAAGGATCCTCATTTCATCGACCAGTTAGAAGCGTTGAAGCCCGATGTGATCGTGGTGGCGGCATTCGGACAGATCCTCCCCCCCGCGGTATTGGCTATGCCACCCCTGGGATGCATCAATGTCCATCCATCTCTCCTCCCCAAGTACCGGGGGGCGGCCCCCATCAATTGGGCCATCATCAAGGGTGAATCAAAGACAGGGGTGACCACGTATCTCATGGATGAGGGGATGGATACGGGTCCGATCCTCCTAGTGCGGAAGGTGGAGATCAAAAAAGATGAAACGGCCGAGGAGCTCGGGGAGCAACTGGCCGCAATAGGTGGCGAAGTCGCGAGAGAGACAATACAGGGCCTCAAGGAGAAAGGCCTGCAGCCAATCCCCCAGGATGAAAAAGGGGCCACCTATGCCCCCCTTTTAAAAAAAGAGGACGGTCTGATCCAGTGGGAGGAGGAGGCAGACCGGATCAGAAATCAAATACGGGGGATGCTCCCGTGGCCCGTGGCCTTCACCTGGTTGAAGGGCAAGAGGCTGAAGCTCTTCCGGGGGAAGACCGGGGATGGCGCAGGGGTCCCTGGCGAAATCACCTCCGTGGAGGGAGGGATCGAAGTGGCCTGCGGTACGGGCTCGCTATGCATCGAAGAGCTGCAGCTGGAAGGGGGGAGGAAAATGGGGTGGAAGGAATTTACCAGAGGCCACCAATTGACCCCTGGGGAGAGGTTAGGGTAACATGTTAATCAGTAATCAGTGTTCAGTAATCAGTATTCAGTGATAAGCGTATAGCCCTGATGTGTTTGCTGTACTAGTACTCCTGCTTCCAAAAATAAGGATCATTAAAAGGGAGATAAACTTCAAGGATAAGCGATAATACTGACAACTGAATTCTGATCACTGAATACTTTCAGTTTATTTGTAATGAAGGAGGAACATACGATGAATCAGTTTAAAACTTATATACTCATGGCGCTGCTCACCGCCCTTCTGGGTTGGATCGGGTACGTAGTGGGGGGGCGCGATTGGGCCATTATTGCCCTTGTCTTGGCAGCCCTCATGAATTTCAGCGTCTATTGGTTTAGTGATCGCATCGTACTCAAGATGTACCGTGCGCAAGAGGTGACCGAGGCCGAGGAACCGGGCCTGCATCGGATCGTGAGGGAGTTGGCCCTACGAGGTGGGCTCCCCATGCCCAAGGTCTATGTCATCCCCAAGGATGCCCCCAATGCCTTCGCCACGGGGAGAAATCCTCAGCACGCGGCAGTAGCGGTGACCACGGGAATTAAGCAGTTGTTAAATGAGGATGAGCTCAAGGGTGTCTTGGCCCATGAGCTCTCCCATATACGCCATCGGGACATACTCATCGGGACCGTCGCTGCCACCATCGCCGGGGCCATCAGTATGATCGCTACAATGGCCCGTTTTGGAGCCATGTTCGGCGGCGATAATAGAGAAGGGGGTGGGATAGCACAACTCATCGCTATCCTGCTCCTCACCACCCTCGCCACCATCGCGGCGTTCCTTATCCAAATGGCCATCTCCCGATCGAGGGAGTACCACGCCGATGAGGGAGGTGCACAACTCGCCGGCAACCCCCATTATCTCGCCAAAGCATTGGCCAAACTGGATGCCGGGGCGAAGCGGATACCCATGCAGGTCAATCCCTCCACCGCCCACATGTTTATCGTCAACCCCCTCCGGGGGAAAGGTATCCAGAGCCTCTTCAGCACCCACCCACCTATCGAGGAGCGCATCAGGAGATTGGAGGCGATGGCACAGCATTAACAGGGTTCGAGGATTCAAGGGGTATCGGGGTCAAGTAACAACCATTTCTCTACGGTTTTGAACCCCAGAATCCTTGGCCCCTGGAACCCTTTCCGTGGAGGATAAACTTCAACAGAGGGTAAGGTTTTTCTCCCATGTCTCGAAGAGAATAATAATGGATCGGGCGCGCACAAAGGTCCTCGAGGTGCTCATTCGCTGGGAAAAGAGGGGGTCCCCCATGGACCCCCTCTTTGATGAGATGGTGATGGGTGATCCCCTTCTCACGGATCTGGATAAGGCCTTTGCGCGGGAGCTGGTCTACGGGGTGCTGCGGTGGCAGGGGAAGCTCGACTGGATTATCTCGGCCTATTCCAATATCAAGCCCCATCGAATGGAGCGCGCCGTTATCACCATCCTGAGGATGGGGGCCTATCAGCTCCTCTTCATGGACCGGGTCCCTGCACGAGCGGCTGTTGATGAGTCGGTCAAGCTGGCCAAGGGGATGAAGAAGCACGATGCCGCCCCTTTTATTAACGGCATTCTGCGGGGGATCGCTGAGCAAAGGAAGGAGATTTCCTATCCCGATCTGCAGACCGACCCTTTACATCACATTGCAACCCTCTACTCCCACCCCCTCTGGATGGTGCGCCGATGGGTCGATCAGTGGGGGGCGGAAGAAACCATCGTCCTGTGCCATGCGGACAATCAGATCCCCCCTTTAACAATAAGGGTCAACACCCTCAAGGGGAGCCGTGAAGAGGTCATTAATCAATTGCATGATGAGAAAACAGGGGCAACTCCCACCCTCTACTCCCCCCTGGGTCTTGTTATCCCGGACCCTCCTTCCCTTACTACGTGGGGTCTCTTGCAAGGAGGTTGGCTTCAGGTGCAGGATGAGGCCGCACAGTTCGTCTCCATGCTCCTGGCCCCCCATCCCGGGGAGCGGGTCCTCGACCTCTGTGCCGCGCCAGGCGGCAAGACCACCCACCTAGCCCAGGTGATGGAGAATCAAGGAGAGATCGTGGCTATTGACGTGAGCCAGGCCAAGCTGCGACTCCTGCAGGAGAACTGCCGCCGGTTGGGGATTACTATAGTTAAAACACTGACTCAGGACGCAACAACTCCCCTCCCCTTTCCTCCTGGTTCTTTTGACCGTGTCCTGGTCGATGTACCCTGTACCGGCTTTGGAACGCTGAGACGTAACCCCGACGGGAAGTGGCGGGTCAAAGAGGCGGATATCCCCCGCCTCCAGCAGATTCAAGGGAAAATCTTGACCCAGGCAGCCACTATGGTAAAGAAAGAAGGGGTGCTGGTCTACAGCACCTGCACCATGACACCGGAGGAGAACGAAGGGGTGATCGAGGCCTTGCTGTCCGAGGGAAAGGATTTTCGCCTTGAGGGTGCTTCACCCTTCCTCCCCCCTGGATGCGAGGGCTTGGTGGATAGCACAGGCTATCTCCGTACGTTCCCCTCTCGCCACGGGATGGATGGTTTCTTCGCCGC
Organism: uncultured Thermodesulfobacteriota bacterium; assembly: GCA_964459135.1. Lineage (GTDB taxonomy): Bacteria > Desulfobacterota > B13-G15 > B13-G15 > RBG-16-54-18 > CAYWLI01. The sequence continues at coordinate 10,548 of CAYWLI010000060.1, forward strand.
TAGAATGAAGAGAAAATAAATTATTCCGCCAATCGCGGAATTATAGGGGTCCAGGATTCGAGGATTCCCCCTACCATTCGGATATTTTGATTGATGGGGTGTCGTATAACGACAAAGGGTTCGAGTGAAAAACATTTAAATATGTTCCTAGAACCCTCGACCCCTTGGCCCCTTGAACCCTTGGCATTCACGAAAAAGCGAAGAATTTCTTTAAGAGCTAGAGGTGCATGATGCAAAAGATTCTTGGTATTATGGGAAGTCCGCGGCGAAACGGCAATACCCACATCCTCCTCTCCAGCATACTGAAAGGTGCAGAGTCAGCAGGGGCCAGAGGAGATATCTTGTTCCTCGATGATCTAGCAATCCAAGAATGCAATGGATGTCATGCCTGCTGGGAGGGGAAGGATTGCAGTAAGGACGATGATATGAATAGTATATATCCTAAGATCATCGAAAGTGATGCAATCGTCTTCGGCACACCGGTATATTGGTATGGCCCAACCGCCTTGATGAAGGGGTTTATAGATCGCTTTGTCTATTTCAACTGCCCCGAGAATAGAGCGAAAATAAAGGGCAAACCTGTGGCCCTGGCCGTCCCCTTTGAAGAAGAAAACCCTGAAACAGCCGCCCTCCTGGTAGCGTTTTTCGAGAAGAGTCTCGAGTACTTAGAGATGAACCTCATCGGCACCATACTCGTCCCGGGGGTTACCCGCAAAGGTGAGATTAAAGAGAAAGAGGCAAAGTTGCAAGAAGCCTACGAAGTGGGTAAAAAGCTCGCTCGATTATAATACAATGAATTATAGCCTTTGGTGAAAAACTTGTCTGATAAGGAGAAAAGATCATGATCAGGATAATCATCTTCATCGTCATCTCGGCAGGCTTCATCGTATATTCGTGGCCCTTTCTGCGCGATCCACGCTCTCACGGCTTCTTTCGGTTCTTTGCCTTTGAAGCTACCGTGGCCTTGATCCTGCTCAACATCATGCAGTGGTTTCAGAATCCCCTCTCCGCGCATCAAATCGTCTCGTGGATCCTGTTGGGTGCTTGCCTTTTTTTGGCTGTACATGGATTCTACCTGCTGGGCACTATAGGAAAAGCGAAGAATTATAATATTGAAGAAACCACGGCCCTGGTGAAGGCAGGGGCATATCGGTACATCCGGCATCCCCTCTACAGTTCTATCTTCTTCATGGGGTGGGGGGTGTTCTTCAAAGATCCTTCGCTCCTCGGCATCATCCTTGTCGTGGTGATCATGGTCTTTATCACCGCCACAGCCAAGGTGGAGGAGGGGGGAAACCTGCGCAAGTTCGGTTCCGATTATGCCGAGTACATGAAGGGTACCAAGATGTTTATTCCTTTTTTCTTTTAATAAGGTAATATTGTCATAAAGGCTAAAACATTGTATCGTATAACTTTGAACGCATTGAGAGAAAAACCTTTTGCAATTCTTAGAAAGAAAGGAGCAGGGTTATGAAACTGGTGCGGCTCGCAGTCATAGGAATGATGATGGCCATGTTCGTCATCCACATACCATCGGTTTACGCCGAAGATACAACCGGTGATTTTTTCCGAAATATCTTCGGCTCCTCGGGGGGAAAGCTCAGCGACAGCAAGATCATCCGGGGGCTCAAAGAGGCCCTTGAGATCGGTACGGGCAACGCCGTCGAGATGGTCTCCAAGCTCGATGGGTACTACAAAAACCCCAATATAAAGATCCCCCTTCCGAAGACAGTCCAAAAGGTGGAAACGGTCATGCGGGCCATGGGATACGGCCCTCAGGTGGACGAATTCTCTCGGACTATGAACCGGGCCGCCGAGCGGGCAGCGCCGGAGGCCAAGTCCCTCTTTTGGAACGCCATCAAAGAGATAACCTTCGAGGACGCCCGCACGATCCTCAAAGGCAGGGATAATGAGGCCACCCTCTATTTCGAGGGGAAGACCCGCGGACGGCTCCATGAGCTCTTCATGCCCATCGTCCATACCGCCATGGAAGGGGTAGGGGTCACCCGCACGTACCAGGAACTGCACGCCACACTCAGCAGCATCCCCTTTGCCGACCGCCTGAACCTCGACCTGGATCAATACGTGACCGAAAAGGCCCTCGACGGCCTCTTTTACATGGTGTCCGAGGAAGAGCGTAAGATCCGCGAAGACCCCACAGCCCGCGTAACCAAACTGCTCAGGGATGTATTTGGGAGCAAGTAACAATAATCAGGTTTTTGATGCCATTGTATCCGCTTGCTTAAAAGAAAAGGAGACAACCATGGATAGGTTTACAAAAATCAGAGCAGTAGCAGTTAGCCCTTTAGGGTTCGGGGCAATCACGCTCTTCGTAATACTGGGACTCTTACTCATCACCCCTTCATTGGTAGGGGCACAAGCCGACAATCCAAGCCCACCTGCCAAGACGGTGAAGCTTATATTTATCCACCATTCCTGCGGGGAGAATTGGCTGGCCGACGGCCACGGCGGACTTGGCCAGGCCCTGGCCAAAAACAACTATTTTGTCAGTGATACCAATTATGGCTGGGGGCCGGATGGTATCGGCGATCGGACAGACATCACCGACTGGCCTGAATGGTTCACCGGCCCGAACAGCAGCCGCTACCTGAAAGCACTCTACAGAGAAAGCGGAATCCATTCCCCCTACACACGGAGCAGCTCCGATCCTGGTGGAGAAAACCAGATCATCATGTTCAAGTCCTGCTTCCCCAACTCGAACCTGGAAGGGAGGCCCAACGACCCGCCGGCGCGAGGTGACGGACTTACCGTAAGCAATGCAAAGGCGATTTATAATACGTTGCTCACCTATTTTGCAAGCCGGCCCGATAAGCTCTTTATCGCAATCACCGCCCCGCCGCTTCAGGACGGGAGCCATGCCGCCAATGCGCGTGCCTTTAACACCTGGCTGGTGACACAGTGGTTGGCAGGCTATAAGGGAAAGAATGTGGCGGTCTTTGATTTCTACAACGTGCTGACCGGCCCGAACAACCGTCACCGCTTCAGCAAGGGTGCGATCGAGTACATCACGAACCGCGGCAGGAATACACTCTACTATCCCACCAATGGCGACGATCACCCCTCACCAACCGGCAACCGAAAGGTTACCAGCGAGTTTGTACCGCTGCTTAATGTCTATTACCACCGCTGGGAGAGCGGACCGCGAACTGCCTTACTGCCCCCACCTGAACCGGAGCAGGCCCCTGCCCCTGAACAAGAGCCGGAACCCGCACCCGAGACCACTACAGCTGCACCCCCTCCACCAACAATGAAACCAACGGGCAACCTGATTGACGACTTTGAAAAGGGGGTCTCTGAATGGACTGCCTTTATTGACGAGGCAAAGGATACGCGCCTGACCGTAAACTGGGACAAGACGCAGGCACACAGTGGGAAGGGAGGGTTGCGCATTGAATACAATATCGCCCCTGACAGTTGGGCCACGTGTAGTCTGGTCAACCCGTCACCCCAGGATTGGCGCGCCAAAAAAGGGTTAACCCTCTACCTGCACACTGAGCGCAGCGGGCAAAAGGTGGTCATCGTCGCATACCAGGGAAATTCACCCGATGATCTTTCCCACTTTGAGTTCAGTCTGAAGACTCAACAGGAAGCGGTGAGCGGTTGGCAGCGGGTGGACATCCCCTGGAACAAGCTCGCTCAGCCCGCCTGGCAAGGTGATGCGAACGCCCGCTTTGATCCGAACAG
>CAYWLI010000061.1:0-13995 GCA_964459135.1 uncultured Thermodesulfobacteriota bacterium
ATTGGGGAGGATATGACACAACAAGGTTGTCACGGCAAAGGGTGGATGCTATAGTCTTTCGCAAGGAGCAAACGTATGCCACCTTTTTCTTTAGGTTCAAAACGAGTCCTCTTGGTCAACCCCAATGAGATGAAACCTCCGGTAACACCCATCGGCCTCGACTATATCGCCAGTGCTTTAGCATTGGCGGGGTTTGAGGTCGAACTGATCGATCTCTGCTTCGCGTCCTCTTTTAAAGAAGCATTGGATGCTTATTTCAAGGATTACGACCCCGTGGCCATCGGAGTCACTGTGCGCAACACCGACGACTGCTACTACCTAAGCCAGGATTTTATTGTCCCACGGATAAAGGAAATAGTCGATTATATAAAAGGTAAGACCCACCGTCCGATCATCCTGGGGGGTGTCGGTTTCTCGGTAATGCCTGAACCCATCTTGGCGTATGTCGGAGCCGAGCTGGGGATTTGGGGGGACGGCGAAGGCCCCCTGACTGCTCTGGTAACAAGGCTGGCAGCAGGAGAGGACTTTTACGCAATCCCCGGCCTGATCTTTCGCAAGGCCGGAGCCGAAGGTGGCTCCTTGGCCAGTGGCTCTGACCAAAGGGTCACCTCCGGTTTAGCCAATGGGCGATATCATGCCAACCCCCCTGAGCTAGCCGATCTGCTGGCATTTCCTCTTCCGCGCCGGGCGGCTGTGGATAATCCCCGGTATTTCCGCGAGGGGGGAATGGGAAGTGTAGAGACGAAGCGGGGGTGTGAGCAGAAGTGCATTTACTGCGCTGATCCCCTGGCAAAGGGGAGGAGGTATCGCCTGAGGCCGCCGTCTCTTGTTGCCGATGAGATAGAGGGACTTTTGGCTCAAGGGGTGGATAATCTGCACCTCTGCGACAGCGAGTTTAATCTCCCTTACCACCACGCCGTAGGGATCTGCGAGGAGATCATAAGGCGCGGATTGGGGGAGAAGCTTTCATGGTACGCCTACCTGAGTCCGGTTCCTTTCACAGAAGAGTTGGCCTACGTGATGCTTCGGGCGGGGTGCAGAGGGATAAACTTTGGGGTCGACCATGGAGTAGATCGCATGTTGAAGACCCTGGGCAGGCCGTTTACTTCTGCCGACATTAAAGAGACGGCCGCGCTCTGTCATAGGCTTGAGATCCCCTTTATGTATGATCTCCTCTTAGGTGGTCCGGGAGAAAGCAAAGAGAGTTTATCCAAGACCATTGCTATGATGAAAGAGATAAATCCTTCGAGGGTGGGGATCTCGGCAGGGGTCAGGATATATCCCGGGACGAGATTGGCCGAGATCGCTGTGGAGGATATCAATACAGGAGGTACCAACCTGCGGGGGTCCATAACCCCTGAGTTTTTCAACCCCATTTTTTATGTTTCAAGCGACGTGGGGGATGAGTTGTTCCCCTTTATCGCCTCCTTGGTAAAGGGGGACGAGCGGTTTTTCTTTGGCGGGGGGGAAGAGCCCGAGGCCAATTATAATTACAACGACAACAGCATCCTCATGGAGGCCATCAAAAAGGGGTATCGTGGTGCCTTCTGGGACATCTTACGACGGCTGGCAGAAGAAGGGCGGGGGGAATGAGGGGCCCACATCCTGCATCAATGGGGCCCCTGTAGATGAACCGTTTATTATGCTTCACCCCATGGCCTTGACATACCTCATCCGCAGGTCATACAGGAAGTTGTTGAGGAGGCTTTCCTCCTCTTGGGTGAGGTTTCCCTTGGTCTTTTCCTGCAGGATCCCGAGGATATCGATGGTCTGTTTCGCCAGGGGAAGGTTCTTGTCCATCTTTTCGGTGATGGGTTCCGGGATCTCACCCAAGTGGACCAAGGCCGAGGTGCTGAGCGAGTAGATAAAGGCAGCAAAACTCACCTCAGGCAAGGGGGGAGGTTGTTCCTTCTGTGCCTCTTGTTTAGCTTCTTGTGTTTCTTGCGGCTGTGCCTCTTTTTTCTTCTTTTTCTCCTTTTTTGGTTTCTCTTCTTCTTGGGCAGATACCCGCTTATCGACAACCCGAAAACCCTTTTTTTCCTCCTTCTCCTCTTCCATCATTATGCTCTCCTTAACTATAGATTTTTATATTTGGCGTTTTCCCCTGCGGCGTTTCCGGGAACGGTCCTTCCACGTCCTTCTCTTTTCCTTCTTGTGCAAGGGCTCCATCCTCACGTTGAGCAGGACAGAACCGGGGAGTTCCCGCTCACGGGGAGGTTCTTCCTCTTTGTGAGGGGTTTTCTTTTGAGGCCGCTTTTGTTCGGGCAGGACCTTGGCGATGGGTGGGCCGTTGATATAGGATGGCGGGATATGGTCCGTCAGATAGATCAAGGGGTTGGCTTGATAAAAGGATACCCCCTCCTCGGAGGCTCGCTGGGCCTGTATCTCCAAAAGGACGGGCTGAGGGTCCCGACGCTTGCCGATCCTCATAGCAAGCTCCGGGGAGGTGGCGAGATGGACGTATTGTCTCCCCATGGGATCGAGGCCTCGTTGGAGGATGTGGGGGTACGCCCTGTGCCTGGTTCCGTGATAGAGTATTGTGGGGGGCGCAGCAGGCTCGTAGTGTATCCGGTGGGGTAGCGAATGCCCATAGGTGGCCCTGATCTTCTCGTCTTGGATTTTAAAGCGCTCCCGGTCGCTGGTATAAGCCACCTCCGTGATATGAGAGCGCCTGACATATGACCATCTCTCCTCCTCGCCGATGGCCTGTAGCAGCTCTTTGAGGGAGATGTAACCATCCTCATCAAGGACTAGTCCGAATTCATCTGGGCGGTGCCGCAAGATGTAGGCCATCAACTTGCTCAGGGCGGTTACCGCATGTCGGTGGGACATCTCAGTGGAGCCTCCGTCGGAACTCCTCCTTGTACTCTTCCAGCTCCTCCAAAAACTTCTCGATGTGTTTTAGGATCTGCTGTTTAAATTCCTTTTGGCCACTGGAGGCGTACAGATACATGAGTTTGACGATGGTTTGATAGGTGCCCTGTGGGTCCTTACACCATTTCTCCAGGGGGCAGATGAGGCAGTCTTCCTGGAACTCCAAGCAGAAGGCCCCTCCTGTGCGGGCACTCTTGATGATGGGACTGAGGTCGGACAATTCTTCCAATGAATCGAGGGAATCCCTGATCCCCGCCCACTTTTCAATGGTGATATCGAAGAGATTCTCTCCCCTTCGATATCGTGCGGTAATCTCATGCAAGGACAACAGTCTGTTGCTCATTTCTCCCCCTTGATGGTGCGAAGAACATCCCCTCGATCACCCTGCTCAGGGTTTCTTTCTATAATAATCAAAGGGATCGCTTTGTCAATCTCAGGATTTTATATTGATGATCCTATTTGCTTCATCTACATAGATAAGCTTGGGGTGGTGGTTGGTGTATTCCTCCTCGTCGAGGAGGCCATAGTTGGCGATGATAACGATGTCATCCTCGCTCGCCTGGTGGGCGGCTGCACCATTGATGCAGATGACCCCGGAATCGCGTTCCCCTGTGATGGCATAGGTCTCAAAGCGGTTTCCGTTGGTCACATTGTAGATCTGGACCTGTTCGAAGGGGTGGATATCCGCGGCTTCCATCAGCGTTTCGTCTATGGTGATACTTCCCTCGTAGTCAAGATTGGCATCGGTTACTCGCGCCCGATGTATCTTGGCCTTTAACATGATCCTCTGCACGTTAAACCTCCTTAAGGATGATATTGTCAATCAATCTCGTTTTGCCTATCTGGACGGCCACCGCGATGATTGCCTCGCCCTTGATCTCCTCGATGTCCTCCAGGGTGTGGGCATCGCAGATCTTGACATAATCGATTGTGGCCCATTTTTCCTCTTCGATGATACCCCTGATTGTGGTGAGGATGGCGGCTGTGTTTCTTTTCCCCTGACGAAAGAGCTCTTCGCCCTTGCGGAGGGCGCGATACAGCCTTGCGGCTTCCTTCCTTTTTTTGGGACTGAGATAGGCGTTGCGCGAGCTCATGGCCAGGCCATCGCGTTCCCTGACGGTGGGTATACCGATGACCTCGATGTCCATATTGAGATCCTTTACCATTCGCTTGATGGTGATGAGCTGTTGGTAGTCTTTCTGACCGAAGAGGGCGACGTGAGGCTTTACGATATTGAACAGCTTGGCTACTATGGTGGCCACCCCGCGAAAGTGGCCGGGACGGGAGATGCCGCAGAGGTTCTGGATAACCCGTTCCACCTCCACAGTGGTCTGAAAACCGTCGGGATACATCTCTTGGGCCGAAGGGGTAAAGACGATATCCACCCCCACTTTCTGGGCCAGTTTTAAATCCCGTTGCATGTCTCGGGGATAACGCTCATAATCTTCTTCCGGGCCGAATTGGGTGGGGTTGACAAAGATGCTGATGATCAGCGCGTCCCCCCGCTCTTTCCCTGCCTGCATTAACGTGAGATGCCCCTCGTGCAAATATCCCATCGTGGGGACGAAGGCGATGCTCTTTCCCTTCTGACGGAGCTGGTCAGAGCGCCGCTGCATCTCCTTGGCTGTTGCGATGACTTCCATTATGTCCTCAGATGTGAAAGCTATGCTTCTCGGTGGGGAATGCGCCTTTTTGGACCTCCTTCATGTATTCCTCCACCGCTTGAGAGATGACCGCGCGCAGATCGATATAGCTCTTCACAAATTTCGGGCGGAAATCCCCTAAAAGCCCCAGTAGGTCATGGATCACCAATACCTGCCCGTCACAATGCATACCTGCCCCGATACCGATGGTGGGGATACTCAGTTGTTCGGTGATCTCCTGCGCCAGTTCGGTCGGTATGCACTCCAGCACCACAGAAAAGGCCCCGGCCTCCTCCACCGCCACGGCGTCCGCTATGATCTTCTGTTTTTGTTCTTCCACTTTGCCCTGCACCTTAAACCCTCCCATCTGGTGGACGGACTGGGGGGTCAGGCCGATGTGCCCCATGACCGGGATGTCGATTGCGACGATGGCCTCAATAGTCTTCTTTATGTTAACACCACCCTCCAGCTTCACTGCCTCGGCGCCGCTCTCCTTGATCATCCTCCCTGCATTGCGCTTGGCGTCTTCGATGCTGATCTGGTAGGACATAAAGGGCATATCAATGACCACGAGGGTCCGTTCTGCCCCCCTGGTAACTGCCTGGGTGTGATAGATCATCTGATCGATGGTGACCGGGAGGGTATTGGGATACCCTGCCACCACAGAACCCACCGAGTCTCCCACCAGAAGTATGTCGACCCCGGCTTGATCTAAGATGCGGGCGAAGGGGGTGTCGTAAGCGGTGAGCATGGTGATCTTCTTGCCTTCCTCCTTCATCGACATTATACCAGGGACTGTCACCTTGTCCGGCATGGTTCCCTCCTTTTTTTTCTCTTTCACATGAAGGCGTTGTCTAAAAATAAAAGGCCTCCTGGACCGTCCCAGAAGGCCTCTCATATAATCCATTTGTCCTCTGCTTGCACCTTCCGTCCCAGTCCAGCCTTACCTGGATCCAAGCGGCATGTAATACCACGTCCCCTTTCTGGTCCCTTTGATCTCCCTTACGAGATCCTCGAAGTCATCCCTGCTCTGTACAAAATCGATTTCTGTCGTATCCACTACCAGAAGAGGGGATTCATTATAATAGAAAAAATAATCTTTATATGCCTCTGCCACCTCCTCCAAGTACTCTAAGGAAATGTCCTGCTCAGATCTCGTTCCCCGTGTCCTGATCCTTTCTTTGAGGATCTCGGGCCGGGCCTGGAGCAGAATCACCAGATCGGGTCGGATGATCCGGGCCTCCAAGAGCGTGTAAATATCATCATATAGTCTCAGTTCATCTTTGTCAAGATTCGTGTGGGCGAATATTCTATCGCGGTCAAAGAGGTAGTCACTGACGATTAGCCCTTGGAAAAGGTCCAGTTGGCTGAGATCCTTTTGCTGTTGGTAGCGGGTGAGGAGGAAGAAGAGCTGGGTTTGCAAGGCATATCTCCTCCGGTCCTGATAGAACTTTTCCAGGAAGGGGTTGTCCTCTGTCCGCTCGAGGAGAAGTTCGCCATCCAACTCCAATGCCAACATCCTGGCCAGGCTCGTCTTGCCCACCCCAATAGGCCCCTCTACCGCGATGTATCGTTTTTCTTCGCTCACCTATAACCTCATCGTGCCATAATTACACCCATCGGTTTGTAAATTATCACAGGCCAATCCTCCTGTCTATCCTTGGCAAGACTATATAATTGAGAGCATGGCCTACATCACAAGAGCATCAAATATGAAAAATAATTACTAAGAATAACCAATAAAGTTTAATAATAACCAAAAATAACTAGAAAATATTGACATCTTATGCTTTTTTGGTAAAATTATGATGATTGAGGGTTGACAAAGAACAAGACGTTTGTATTAAATATATATAGAGGGGAGATACGAATGATAACTTGTTGTGATGATCAACAAGAGAGGGTTCCTTTGGACAAAGGTACCCCTTTTTTTTATTCCCCTTATAGGGTTGTTGAGTTTTTTAAACCCGTATTTAGCCTCCGGGGCTGAAGCAAATCAGTAGAAAACTGCAAAGGAGGGAGGAAACATGGTCAAGGTATTTGACGGTTTATCCAGACGGGATTTTTTGAAGTTGTGTGGCACCGTAACCGCAGCGGTGGGGCTCTCAGACCTGCTTGCCGTTGAAAAGGTCGCCGCGGCCCTGGAATCGGCTGCCAAGAAGCCTCCGGTGATCTGGCTGGAAGGGCAGGACTGCGCCGGCTGTACCATATCTTTTCTCAGCATAGAAGATCCCACGCCGGCGAGCATCATCCTCGACAAGATATCCCTGAGGTATCACGAGACGGCCATGGCCGCTTCAGGTCATGTGGCTGAGAAGGCCCGGGAAGATGCGATCAAAGAAGGTGGGTATGTACTTGTCGTCGAAGGGTCTATCCCCGATGCCGATGACCGATTCTGCATGGTCGGGGGGCGTCCTTTTAAGGAGATCCTGCAGGAAACAGCCTCAAAGGCCGCAGCCATTATCGCGGTAGGTGCCTGCGCTACCTATGGTGGGATCCCGAGAGGGACCCCTACTAAAGGCGCCCCGGCCAGCGCGGTGCTCCCTGGCAAGACCATTATCAATTTACCCACGTGCCCGGTTCACATGGATCACGTGGTAGGGACCATCATCTATTTTCTGGTCACGAAGAAGGCACCCCCTCTTGACGAACTGAATCGCCCGTTGATCTATTTCGGTATGTCGGTTCACGAAAACTGTCGACGCCGCGCCCATTTTGATAACGATGAGTACCTGACAGACTGGAATGATCCCAACCAAAAAGACTGGTGTCTGTTGGAGAAGGGGTGCAAGGGGCCAGAGACCTATAGTGACTGTCCCATTCGTCGCTGGAACAGCGGAATCAACTTCTGTATCGATTCCGGTGCGCCCTGTCAGGGATGCTCTGAGCCCGGGTTCTATGTGGAACACAGTCCGCTCTATGCGATGGGACCTGTCACGGATCGGATATTGGCCAAAAAGGCTGCGGGTTTGATTCCCAAAAAAGAGATTGTATAGGAGGAGGTGAGACCCATGGGAAAGCGAATCACTATTGATCCGGTAACCAGAATAGAAGGACACCTCAAGATCGAAGTTGAGGTGGAAAACGGAAAGGTCAAAGATGCCTGGAGCAGTGGGACCATGGCCCGGGGATTTGAGGCCTTATTGCTGGGGAAAGACCCGAGGGACGCCAGCTATGTGACGAGCCGCTTCTGCGGCGTCTGCTTCAGCGTTCACCAGATTGCTTCGGCCCGTGCCCTTGATGCCGCGTTCGGCGCACGGGTTCCCTGGGGAGGGACACTCCTGAGAAATCTCGTCATGGGGGCCGAGTATATCTACGACCACATGATCCATTTCTACCACCTGAGCGCCTTGGATTACATCGATGTCATGGCTGTCGCCAACTATACGGGTAAAGACCCGGCAATCAACAAGGTGAAAGAAAAGGTGGTCGGGCTGGTGAAGCGGGGGGACGTGTTTCCGCTCGTGCCTCGTTACGACCCTGATGAATTTAGCGTTAAGGACCCTGATATCGTCATATCCGCGGTCAAGCACTATCTCGATGCATTGCAGATGCAGGTCAAGGCCAAGAATATGGGCTCTATCTTCGGGGGGAGGGCACCGCACTACCAGAGCATTGTGGCCGGGGGCTTTACCCAGTATCCTGACATCAACCAGGTCGCGCGCTTCCGCTCCATGCTCGATGAGCTGGCCGCATTTGTCAATGAGGTCTATATCCCCGATGTGGTGGCCTTCGGAACCGGTCCTCTTCTCCCATTGGCTCAGGCCGGTATCGGTGGGGGGCATCACAACTACCTCTCCTACGGGAGCTTTGAAATGAATCAAAGCGGCAAGAAACTCCTCTTCAAGCCGGGGGTCATCATGGGCCTCAACGGAGGTATGAAAATAAAGTCGTTTGACCAGAAGAAGATTACCGAGTCAGTCCACTCAAGTTGGTACAAAAATGATACCCCCAAGCACCCGTATCAAGGAGAACAGGTCTTTGATCTCAAGCGTTCGGATGCCTATTCCTTTGTGAAGGCCCCTCGATATGATGATGTTCCCATGGAGGTCGGCCCTCTGGCCAGGGCGCTCGTAGATCAGGATCCAACGATTCTTGGACTGATAAAAAATCAGGGGGTCAAGCCCGGTGCCGTGGCCAGACATGCAGCCAGGGCAATTGAGACGAAAAAGATCGTGGAAGCGATGTATGGGTGGTGCGACGAGTTGACAGCAGCCATGACCAAACCGAGATTTAAGATCCATGACACGGCCCATTGGGAACCACCAGCAACAGGGGAAGGGGCCGGTTTTTACGAGGCCCCCAGGGGTGCCCTGGGACACTGGATACGAATACAGGATCACAAGATCGCCAGCTACCAGGCAGTTGTCCCCTCGACTTGGAACGCTTCGCCGCGGGATGAAAAGGGGAAGCGAGGACAGTATGAGGAGTCACTGATCGGTGTCCCGGTGCCTGACCCTGAGAATCCCATCAACGTCGTACGGGTGATCCGCTCCTTTGATCCGTGTCTGGCATGCGCTGTTCATCTTATCGATCCGAAGACGAATGAGATACGGAAGTTCATAGTCGAGTGATGTCGGCAACGAAAAGGGGGGAACCCTTAAAGCGTCAGTATAAGCACATCTTGATTTTGGGCGTCGGGAACCTGCTTCTCAGTGATGAGGGGGTCGGGGTCCATGTGGCCCAGCGGATGATGCACATGGAGTTGCCTCCTGAAGTGCATGTTGTGGAAGGAGGAACTGATGGGTTCGGCCTGGTAAATGTTATCTTAGAGGCCGACCGTATGCTTCTCATTGATGCCGTAAAGGGGGGAGGGCAGCCAGGGTCTATCTACCGATTTGACATAGATGACTGCCCTCCCTACCCGGATCTCTTTAAAACCTCGGTCCATCAAATTTCGATCCTGGAAGTAATCAACCTTTCAAGTCTGATCGGGTCGACCCCTCAGACCACGATTATCGGGGTAGAGCCCCTCTGTCTTGAGATGGGGATGGAATTATCACCTCAGATCGAGGCAAAGATCCCCAAGATCATTCAGATGATACAAGAGGAAGTAGAAATCAGCTTAGGGAACAAGCAGGATAGCACCTCGACAAAAGATAGATGTAGCCGTCAGTATCAGTAGCGTACTGACTTCTTAATTATTCCTTATAATCTGCTCTTATTTTTATCTCGCCGTCCCACAACGGCCGATCCGGTCCTTATAAAGGCTCAAAATACTCAAAACAAACCAAAAAAAACCAAAACAAACTAATAAAAACAAATAAAACTAAAGTAAACCGAAGAAAATTAAAGCAAAACCAAGAAAATATGATAAAGATTGTTTTTTGTAAGCCAAGGATTGACAAAACGAGGATCTTGTGATATATGACAAATCGAGGGGAGATATGAAGGAATTATTAAGCGTTTGAACAAAGGGGAGAGGTGTAACTGAGAGGTTACCTCTCCCCTTTGTTTAGTAAGGAGGTGAGGATTTGACGTCGTTAGTCTCAATAAAAATCATTAGAAGAGGGGAGGAATGTATGAAATGAAGGTAACGCGACGAGACTTCCTAAAAATATCAGGAGCGACGACGACGGGTTTATTGTTCAGTCAGTTGGGGTTTGATTTGTCACCTGCCTCTGCCTACGCCGCCACCCTGCGCATCAAGGGGGCCAAGGAGACAACCACCATTTGTCCTTACTGTGCGGTAGGGTGCGGGATCATCTGCCACTCGAAAGGCGGGAAGGTGATCAACACCGAGGGGGACCCCGATCACCCCATCAATCAAGGTGCCCTCTGCGCAAAGGGGGCTGCTCTCTATCAGTGGGTGAACAATGACAGCAGGATCACCACTCCTCTGTACCGGGCCCCGGGGAGCGACAGTTGGAAGTCGGTCTCCTGGAACTGGGCCTTGAACGAGATCTCCAAGCGGGTCAAGGATGCCAGGGATCAGGGGTTCGTCAAGACCAATGCCAAGGGACAGGTGGTGAACAGGACTGAGAACATCGCCCATGTTGGGTCCGCCGCCTTGGACAACGAGGAGTGCTGGACCCTGCAGGCCATGATGCGGGCCTTGGGGCTCGTCTATATCGAGCACCAGGCACGTATCTGACACAGCGCTACTGTAGCGGCTCTGGCAGAGTCGTTCGGACGTGGCGCCATGACCAATCATTGGATCGATATCGGCAACAGTGATTGCATCCTCATTATGGGGAGCAACGCCGCCGAGAATCACCCCATTTCCTTTAAGTGGGTGACCAAGGCGATGGAACAGGGGGCCACCCTTATTTCCGTTGACCCCCGATTTACCCGTACCTCCTCTAAGGCAGACATCTATGCGCCTCTTCGTTCCGGTACTGACATCGCTTTTTTGGGAGGGATGATCAAGTACATCCTGGATAACAATCTCTATTTTCGGGAGTACGTGGCCGAGTACACCAACGCCTCGTTCATCCTGGGCACGAAATATGGCTTCAGGGATGGTCTCTTTTCGGGGTACGATTCAAAGACCAAGAGTTACAACAAGAGCTACTGGGCCTTTGATAAGGATGCACAGGGTAACCCCAAAAAAGATCGAAGCCTCCAAAACCCACGAAGCGTCTTTCAGCAGCTCAAGAAGCACTACTCCCGCTACACCCTCGATAAGGTCTCAGCCATAACTGGCACCCCCCAATCCTCGCTCAAAAAGATATACAGGGCCTATGCGGCCACCGGCAAAAAGGGCAAGGCCGGCACGATCATGTATGCCATGGGTTGGACCCAGCATACCGTTGGTGTCCAGAACATCAGAAGCATGGCCATGATTCAGCTCCTGTTGGGTAACATGGGGGTGGCTGGAGGTGGTGTCAACGCCCTCAGGGGTGAGTCCAACGTGCAGGGTTCCACGGACCACTGCCTGCTCTGGCACATTCTACCTGGCTACATGGCTACCCCAAGCACCAATTGGCTGGTACTCGATGACTATCTCAAGAGGAGAGCCAAGAGCAATGATCCCTTGAGCGCCAACTGGTGGCAGAATGAACCGAAGTATATGGTGAGCTTTCTCAAATCCATGTTCGGGGATGCGGCGAGGCCGACAAACGAGTTCGGCTACCAGTGGCTCCCCAAGGTGGATGTTGGAGTCGACTATTCTTGGTTGACTATCTTTGATGAGATGTATAAGGGAAAATTCACCGGGTTCTTTGCCTGGGGGCAGAACCCCGCGTGCTCCGGGGCTAACGCCAACAAGAACAGAGAGGGAATGGCAAAACTGAAATGGCTGGTGAACGTCAATATGTTTGATAACGAAACCGCATCGTTCTGGAAGGGCCCGGGGATGGATCCCCAGCAGGTCCAGACCGAGGTCTTCTTCCTTCCCTGTGCGGTATCGGCGGAGAAGGAAGGCTCGATCACCAACTCCGGCCGCTGGATGCAGTGGCGCTATGCAGCGGCCAAACCGCCGGGAAAGGCCAAACCTGACGGTGATATGATCGTCGAACTCTTCGCAAAGATACAAGAACTCTACCGGAAAGAGGGGGGAGTCCTGCCCGAGCCGATTATTAACCTGAAGTGGGACTACACCACGAGGGGCACGTTCGACGCGCATAAGGTGGCAAAGGAGATCAACGGGTACTTCTTGCAGGACGTGACTATTAAAGATACCACCTATAAGAAGGGGACCCTTGTCCCCTCATTCGCCTTCCTGCAGGCAGACGGATCCACCTCCTCGGCTAACTGGCTCTATTGCAACTCTTACACCGAGAAGGGGAATATGGCCGCCCGCAGGGGACTCAAGGATGAGTCCGGCATCGGGCTCTACCTCGAGTGGTCGTGGTGTTGGCCGGTAAACCGCCGGATCATCTACAACCGGGCCTCGGTAGACCTCAAGGGTCAACCGTGGGATACGAAGCAACCGGTGATCCGCTGGACAGGCGAAAAGTGGGTTGGTGATGTGCCTGACGGTGGGTGGCCACCTATGGCCAATCCCGATGGGACGCCTAACCCCAATTCCAAGTACCCCTTCATCATGAAGGAAGAGGGCCACGCCCACATCTTCGGTCCTGGCCGACCGGATGGCCCCTTCCCCGAGCACTACGAGCCCTTGGAGTGCCCGGTGGAGCGCAACCTGATGAGCTCTCAGTTCATCAACCCCACGGTGAAACAATTTGAGACCGAAATGGATAAGCGCTTCACCTGCGATCCGCGCTATCCTTTTGTAGGTACCACCTACCGGGTCACCGAACACTGGCAGACCGGTGTGGCTACGCGCTGGCAGCCGTGGTTGCTCGAGGCGCAGCCCCAGCAGTTCTGCGAGATGAGTGAGGAGTTGGGAAGACTGAGGGGTATCAATAATGGAGACAAGGTGATCGTAGAGTCGGGGCGCGGCCAGGTGACGGCAGTAGCGATGGTGACCAAGCGCTTCAAACCCCTCAAGGTTATGGGACAGACTATCCATGAGATCGGGTTGCCGTGGTGTTATGGCTGGGTACACCCCAAGGACGGTGGTGACTCATCCAACCTGTTGACCCCCTCGGTGGGTGATCCCAACACAAAAATACCTGAGACCAAGGCGTTCATGGTGAACGTACGCAAGGCATAAAGGAGGTGATCCTATGGCTGATAAGACATTCTTTATCGATACCACCCGTTGCACCGCTTGTCGCGGCTGTCAGATAGCGTGCAAAGAGTGGAACCAGAACCCTGCTACCACAACCAAGAACTGGGGAAGTTTTCAGAATCCTGAGGATCTCTCCTATGTGACCTACAAGCTCGTTCGTTTCTCCGAGGTGGTCTCGGATGGGGAGCTCCGCTGGTACTTTTTCCCCGATCAGTGCCGTCACTGTATAGCGCCTCCGTGCAAAGAGATCGCCGAGGCCCTCGGTTACACGAAGGCAATCACACAAGATGCGGCGACTGGTGCGGTGCTCTATAATCAGAAGCAGAAGGTAAAGCCGGAGGACTTCGAGGAGATCAAGGACTCCTGTCCCTATAACATCCCGCGATACGATCCTAAGGGGATGACCATGGCCAAATGCACGATGTGCATTGACCGCGTCTCCAACGGGATGTTACCTGCCTGTGTCAAGGCCTGTCCTACGGGGACCATGAACTTCGGCGATCGGAGCGAGATGCTCGCCCTGGCCGATAAGCGTCTGAAGGAGCTGAAGGCAGAATACCCCAAGGCCCAACTGCTCAATGCCGAGGATGTCCGCACCATCTATCTGGTCATCGATGACTCGGAGAAGTACTATGAGTTCGCCAAGAATCACGATCCCTTGGGGATTACACGTTTGATGGCCATGAAGAAGCTCATCAGACCCCTGGTTCGTCTGACGGGATTGCAGGGGTAGTTTTCACCCTTCATGCACTATAATGGATGGGCTTGTCTTGAGGGGTTTCCTCTCGGGGCAAGCCCTTTCGTTTCGAAGTGAATTGGATGCAGATCCCCCATTCCCCTTTTATTAAAAAGGGATGGGGGATTTATGTAGTTCGAGGATGACAAAGGGTCATGGGAAAT
>CAYWLI010000062.1:0-13872 GCA_964459135.1 uncultured Thermodesulfobacteriota bacterium
AACTTTTCAGGGGGTGTTTTGTTGAAGGACTGTTTGAAGATACACCCTTGTTGGGCGGCGAAATGGTGCAGCTACTACTTCGACGAAACGACTGTGTTGTTCCTATGCGATGAAGGCCGCAGACTCCGGGCGAGTATTTCGGCTGCTAGATCAAGATTGGTTTCCGGGTTTAGGGCGGGGCCAAGCAACCGGGTCTGTCCAACCCGCTTAAGCAGACGGTCATCATAGACGGCCCCGGGGCTGAGCCGGCGCAGTTCGCTTATCAAGTAGGTGAAGTTCAGCTCCCGTGACAG
The DNA here is from genome assembly GCA_964459135.1 of uncultured Thermodesulfobacteriota bacterium. Taxonomy (GTDB): domain Bacteria; phylum Desulfobacterota; class B13-G15; order B13-G15; family RBG-16-54-18; genus CAYWLI01. The sequence continues at coordinate 294 of CAYWLI010000062.1, forward strand.
CTTTATGGCTGCACCGAGTCCATCGTAGGTCATGCCGTCCTGGCTGAAGACGGCCGGCTGCTGCTGCCTGCCGGCGTAGAGATAGAGGACCTTCCCGCGCTCTTCGGTTGCCACCTCCTTCTGGTACTCGACCTTCTTGGAAAGGGGTATCCCTCCGGCAAGAATGGTCTTGCCGAGGCTGAACTTGCGCTCGGTAACCGTTTTTGTCTCAGAATACTCGACGATGCTCGTGGCTGGCAGGAGCACGTCGATCTCTCCGTAGGGGATCTCTGCACGTTGCCGGTCAGCCGTCTCGATGCACAGTGACGATTCGTTGAGCTCAAAACGGCGGACGATAAAATAGCCGGCCCTGCCGCGGACAGCCGTGGCGTCGACGACCATTGTTGAGATTCCACTCTGGTTCAGTTTCTTCACCAAAACCAGGGCCTGCTGTGGATCAGCGAAACTGGCCATCACGGTCGGCCCGCCACCGATCATCCGTTGCCGCGCTTCGAAGACCGTGATTCCAAGCGCACCGGAGATCGCTTGAGCTAACTCCGTCGTTTCTTCATTCCAACCATGTATGACTACGACATGCACGGAGACCTCCCCGAAAGCAATGCTCTCCTATAGGGGAACGAAAAAAAACCGAAACTCATAGTTTTTCCACAAAACCTATGGGGAAATAAGAGGAAGTTGCGCATTTTCTTTTGCGTCTAAAAATTACTATACGAAATTCCTGTTTGCTCTGGACAAATGCCGGGCTGGATATTACTTCTCCACATACGCATAGGCGCTGTGGTTGTGGATGCTCTCGAAGTTCTCCGACTCCACGGAGAACCAGGTGATGTTGGGGTCGGCCGCGAGTTTTTGCGCCACCTCCCGCACCACGTCCTCCACGAACATGGGGTTGTCATAGGCCCGTTCGGTGACGTACTTCTCATCGGGGCGCTTGAGGATGGAGTAGACGTCGCAGCTCGATGACTCTTCCACCAGTTGGATGATGTCTTCGATCCAGATGAACTTGTTAAAGCGGACATTGACGGTGACGGTACCCCGCTGATTGTGGGCACCCTGATCGCTGATCTCCTTGGAGCAAGGGCACACCGTGGTGATGGGTACATCGATCCCTACATAGAAGTCATCCTCGGCCCCCTCGTTGCTCGTGCCGCAGAAGCGGCAGATATATTCCATAAGTCCTTGAGCGTGGGTCACCGGGGCCTGCTTCTCGATAAAATAGGGGAATTCAACCTCCAGGTGGGCGGACTTGGCCTTCAGCGTCGTCTTCATCTCCTGCAGGATATTAGCGAAGTTCTTGATGGCGATTTCCCCTTTGTACGTGTTGAGGATCTCGACGAAACGACTCATGTGAGTTCCCTTGAAATGGTGGGGGAGCGCCACGTACATGTTGACGCTCGCTACCGTATGCTGTACGCCGTTGACCTTGTCCAGGACGGTGATGGGATAGCGGATGTTCTTCACCCCCACCTTTTGTATCTCGACCTGACGATGATCCGGCTGGTTTTGGACATCGATCATGCTTGTTCTCCCAGGAATGAGGCCCCGGCCCTTTCCGACTCCCAGGCAGTGACCTTATGGGGGTTGATGCCATGGGGGCGCAATCGCTCTGTGAGGGCCTCATATATGTAGCGGGCGATATTCTCCGATGACGGTTCCTCTTTCTGAAAATACGGGAGGTCGTTGAGGTATTGGTGATCGAGGGCCTCGAGGACCTGTTCGGTCTCCTCCCGCAGGATGCGGAAGTCCAGGACCATCCCCCCCTCCCCCAGAGTGTCGGCCCTTACAAAGACCTCCACCCGCCAATTGTGGCCGTGCAGGGCCTCGCACTTCCCTTCATAATTCCGCAGGTTATGGGCCGCGGAAAACTGCGAATTGATCACCAGCTCGTACATATGTGCGCATTGTAACAAAACCAAAAAGGGAAGTAAAACCTTTGTGTCCTTCAGCCTTTTTCAGAATGTATCTTTCTTAGGGGAGTTTGCCCAAGAGCCTTTGGGCGTTTCCCTCCAGGATTGCCTCCAGATCCTCGGCCCCGACGCCGGCCTCCTGCATCTCTTGCACGTACCGCTGTGGGGGGATGAGGGGATAATCTGAGCCGAAGAGGATTCTTTGAGGGCCGATGATGTCAATGGCGGTTTTATAGATTTTTTTATTATAAAGAAAGGGCGAAGCTGCGGTATCGTAATACACCCCCTGGCAGATCGCGGCGATCTCCGGCATGAGCTCGTAGAAGAAGAATCCCCCTCCCCAATGGGCCAGGATGACCTGCATCCCCTGGAGGGCAGCGACCAGGATTTGCAACTCGGAGAGCCTTATCTTCCCCTTGCCCGGATAGGGGTGCCCCAGGGGCTCGTTGCAGTGGATAAGGACGGGGAGCCCCGCTGCCTTGACGGCCTCGAAGAAGGGCTGCATGGTCTCCCGTGCCCACAATTGTTCACCGTAGGTACCCGGGGCCAACTCCCCTACACCCATCGCGCCTCCTTGTACGCACCGCTTCAGCTCTGCGGCGGCTGCCTGCGGATCTTCTGGGAGGCTGATAAAGGGGATGATCCGTTCAGGGTATATGCTGTGGCTTTCCAGGAGGTAGTCGTTCTCCCTGCGGCAGAGGTCCTCCATCTGCCAGGGGAACCCACAGACCACCGAGGCCTTTACCCCGTTTTCATCCATGACCTCCAACAGCTCTTCGGCGCCGATCATCTGTGCCTTGTGGTCGGAGTAGATGAGGGAAAAGGCGGGGTCTTCTTTCGCCCATTGATCCCGGAGATCCCTTGCATGGGGTGAGAATATGTGGGTGTGGCAGTCGATCATCAGCCCCTCCCTTCGGTTACCGTTTTGATGGATTGATAGATCACTGCTACGAGTTCCTCCAACTCCCCTTCGGTGATGCTCAAAGGGGGCATGATGACGATCACATCCCCCAGGGGACGGATGATAACACCCCGCTTTCTCGCCTCCGCGATCACCTTCGCCCCCATCCGCTCTTGAGGGGGAAAGGGGGCCTTGGTCTCCTTATCGGCCACCAGTTCGATCCCGGTCATAAAACCGCGCTGTCTCACATCCCCGACAGCGGACAGATCCTTGAACTCCTCCAGTCTCCGTGTGAGGAGGGCGATCTTGGGGGCAAGTCGTTCCAGGGTCTTGTCCTGCTCGAAGACCTCCAGGTTGGCCAGGGCCGCGGCGCAGGCCACGGGGTTCCCCGTATAGGTGTGTCCGTGAAAGAAGGTCTTGAATTCGTGATAGTCCCCGAGAAAGGCGCGGTATACCTCATCGGTGGTGAGGGTGGCGGCCAGGGGGAGGTAGCCTCCGGTGATCCCTTTGGCCAGGATCATCAAATCCGGCCTCACCCCCTCATGCTCGCAGGCGAACATCCTTCCTGTCCTGCCGAAGCCGACTGCCACCTCGTCGGCGATCATCAGGACCCCATACCGGGTGCAGAGCGCCCGCACCCTCTGGAGAAAGCCGGGGGGTTGGGTAATCATCCCCGCTGCTCCTTGGACCAGGGGCTCGATGATGAGGGCAGCGACCTCCTGATGGTGATCCTTGAGGATTTGCTCCAGCGTTTCGAGGCACCCCATCCCGCACTGCGGCCAGGTGAGGCCCAGGGGGCATCGATAGCAGTACGGGGCCTCGGCCTGGAGCACAGGGAAGAGGAGGGGACGGTAGGTCTCATGGAAAAGGTCGATCCCCCCTACACTCACCGCCCCGAGGGTATCGCCGTGATAGGCGTTCGAGAAAGAAACAAAGGTAGTCCTTTTATGCTCCCCCCGCAGTTGCCAGTATTGAAAGGCCATCTTGAGGGCGACCTCGCAACCCGTGGAGCCGTTGTCGGAGTAGAAGACCCGCTCGAGGCCCGCGGGGGTGATCTCCGCCAATTGTTCGGCCAGCTCTATGGCCGGGGGGTTGGACAGTCCCAAAAGGGTGGAGTGGGAGATCTTGCCCACCTGCTCGATGATGGCCCGATCGATCTCCTCCCGGCGGTGACCGTGGACAATGACCCACAGGGAGGAGACCCCGTCCAGGTACCTCCTGCCGTGGATATCGACGAGATACGATCCTTCACCTCGGTCGATGATCATCGGCTCCATCTCCTGATAATCCCTCATCTGGGTAAAGGGGTGCCAGATGTATCGCTTATCCGCTTCTTCCAATCTCCTCTGCGAGGTCATCGTTCCTCCTCGATCAAGCCAAGCTCCGTTCCCACCGCTTGAAAGGCATCGAGGGCACTCTTGAGGTCCTTTTCCGTATGGGTGGCCATAAGAGCGGCCCGCAGCCGAGATCCCTGCGGCGGCACCGTGGGGGGCCTGATACCCTGGACGAAGACTCCCCTCGCCATAAGGCGACGGTCGGCCTCCATGGTGAGGGCATTGTCGCCGATGAGGATGGGGCAGATGGGCGTCTCGCTCATCCCGGTGTTAAACCCCCGTTTCTCAAGCCCCTCTTTGAGATAGGCCGTGTTCTCCCAGAGCCTTATCCTGCGCTGCGGTTCCCGCTCCACGATCTCCAGGGCTGCGAGGGCCATGGCCGCTATCGCGGGGGGGAGGGCCGTGGTGTACAGAAAGGTGCGGCAGCGGTTGATGAGGTAATTGATCAGGTCCCTGCTGCCGGCAATATAGGCCCCGAATCCCCCCAATGCCTTGCCCAGGGTCCCCATCTGGATATCAATCCGTCCCATAAGATCGAAGTATTCCGCCGTACCCCGTCCCCCTTCGCCCAGGACCCCCGTGGCGTGGGCATCATCCACCATGACCAGGGCCCCGTATTGATCGGCCAGTGCCCTGATGGCGGGCAGGGGGGCGATGTCCCCTTCCATGCTGAAGACCCCGTCGGTGACGATGAGTCTGCGGTGGTGGGCAGATCTCTTCAAGAGCTCCTCGAGGTGATCCATCGCGCGATGGCGATAGACCCATACCTCGGCGCGGGAGAGGCGGCACCCATCGACGATACTGGCGTGGTTGAACTTATCGCTCACGATCAGATCACCTTCCTCTACCACGGTAGTGAGCAGGCCGATATTGGCCATATACCCGGTGCTGAAGAGCAGCGCCGCCTCGCATTCTTTAAAGTCGGCGATCCGCTCTTCCAGCTCTCTATGCAGTTCCATGGTTCCTGATATGGACCTTGATGCCCCGGCACCGCACCCATACCGCTTCAGGGCCTCGATGGCTGCTTCCTGTAATGCGGGGTGTTCGGCCAGGCCGAGATAGTTGTTGGAGGAGAGGAGCACGACCTCCTGCCCGTCCACCTGCACCCTGGCTGACTGGGGACCATGGATGATCCGGAGTTGGCGGTAGAGGTCTTGGGCCTTGATTTCGTCCAGGGACGCGGAGAGGAAGGCAAGATCACCCATCAGACACCTCCAGCTTGAGGTCTTGGATCATCCGCAGGTCTGTCCGATAATCCCTCCCTTGTGTTGTAAGGTAGTTCCCGATCATAATCCCATTGGCTCCTGCCCAGAAGACCAAGGGGTGGAGATCCCTGAGGCCGAATTCCCTCCCCCCGCAGATCCTGATGTCCCGGTCAGGGAGGATGAGCCTGAACAGGGCCACTGATTTTAAAATCTCCAACGGGGTTAAGGACTGGGTCCCCTCAAGGGGTGTTCCGGGGATGGGGTTGAGAAAGTTGAGGGGAATGGAATCCACCGCCATCTCCTTGAGGGTAAAGGCGAGCTCCAATCGCTGCTGGGGTGATTCCCCCAGTCCGAAGATGCCTCCACTGCAGACCTCCAAACCAGCCTCTTTCGCCGATTGCAGGGTATTCAGATCATCTTCATATCGATGGGTGGTGCAGATATGGGGGAAAAAGGAGGGGGCCGTTTCCAGGTTGTGATGGTAACGGGTGAGGCCAGCCTCTTTCAACTGATGGGCTGTCCCTTGTGCCATCATTCCCAATGAGGCACAGAGGGCGAGCCCTGTTTTTTCCTTGATAAGTCGGATGGCCTGGGCGATTTGTTCCAGCTCCTTCTCCGTAGGGGTCTTGCCGCTGGTGACGATAGAAAAACGCCTGGCCCCCATGGCCTCGGCCTCCTGGGCCTTGTGCAGGATCTGTTGGGGTTCCATAAGGGGATAGGCATCGATCCGGGTCTTATGATGGGCGGATTGGGCGCAAAAGGCACAGTCCTCAGGGCAGCGTCCGGATTTGGCATTGACGATGGCGCAGAGCTTTATACCATGGCCATTGTAATGATCTCGAATCAGGCAGGCGCCATGGAAGAGGAGGGGAATAAGATTGTCTTCTATCTCCAGGAGGCCCTGGGCCGAGGATGCGGTCAGCCCCCCATTATTCAAGGTCTCTTGGATGCGTTGTTCAATACACTCCTGCATGGGAGGGATTCATAACACGGCAAAAGATGATTGTCAACCTTAATAAAAAATCTGGTTGACAAGGAGAATCTTTACCTTTCGCCAAAAATCATGACAATTGTTATGTACGTGCTATTTCATCTCGGAATTTGAAAAAACGTCGTTGGATTAACCGATTTGAGAAGGCCGTGACATGTGCGAAATATAATTCTTCGCGGATAGTAGCACGTGATATCTTTATTTTTTCTTTCTCAAAGAATATATTAATATTCTTCTTAATGCTGCGCAAGGTCTGCAAGGCCCAAAATAACGGCAACATACAAGACAAACGCATATGTCTCTCCGCCTTAGGAATAGACACAATATATTGCAAACCTGCATCTAAATAAGCTAATGCCATTGCGATTAATTCTTCGAGCATCTTTTTGCTTCGCTGTATATTGTGCTTATCAAAAATTGACTGACGGGTTACATCATACTTTTTTAGAAGTTCGTTCGGCATATATGATCGATTGTTTTTCCAATCATCAGGCATGTCGCGAATAATATTGACCATTTGTAATCCCTTGCCAAATGATTCAGCGTATTTCTTTAATTGCTGAGCGATGTTGCGGGTAATATGCTGGGAATAGAGAGAGAATAACGTGGTTACTAAATTGCCGACAGTACCCGCAACATAATAGATATAATCATCTAATTCATCGAGCGTCTCCAAAAAGTTCTGAGAGGAGCTGTATTTTGATTGAACATATGTGCGCATACCTGAAACCATTTCGACAACCCACGTACTAATCCCGGTTCTTACTTTTTTGGGGAATGTATTATATACGGCTAAAATTAATGGAACGTTGTGAAGCAGTTCGTCATCAGCTCCTTCTTGAGGGAGTGCACGTATGTGCTTCATAAATGCTTTGAGTTCATTGGTCGCGTTTTCTTTTATTAAAATGCCTGCATATTCCCCCAATAAATTTTGTTTTTGCTTGATAGTAAGGAATACACTGTCCTCAATGGTATCTGCGATACGACAGAGTAAATATGCAACGGTCAGTTGTAAAATCAAAGGTCGTGGTAATTTTCGAATCGTTGGCGCAAAGGTCCTCGACACCCTGGGTAGCATCTGAATACAGTATTGTTCGTTTTTATCCATGGTTAACTCTTGTGCGGACAAGATATCATACACATATACATTTTCTCAATGCCTTTTATACAGACCTCTGTACCAAAAAAACATGCCTATACAAGTCGCCTGTTATCTTACTCGTCAAGGGCCTGGGACAGGGGGACGATCTGTATCCCCTCTGCCTGGATCTGGGGGATCATTTCCTTGAGGGCGGTGATGGTGGAAGGATAGGGGTGGCATATTCCAATGGCCGTGCCGTGATTCCGGGCGATGCGGATCAATTGTTTCAGCTGTAGCTTGGTGTACCCTACATCGGATTCGTTGTCCAAAAAAAGATCCCTCGTGTCCGCCCTCAGGGCCAGTTCTTGGGCGATGTGATATCCTTGGCTCTTGGATGTGGTACGGCTGTCGAGGAAGAAGAGCTTTCTCCGTTTCAACTCGTTCAGCACCAGGCGCACCTTTTCCCCGTGTTCCATGAATCTCGATCCCATGTGGTTGTTTACCCCCGTGATGAAGGGGACCGCTTCGAGATCCTTCCGCAGCTGACGCAGGAGCTCTTTTTCTTCCATGGAGACGAAGAGGGCCCCCGTGCCTGGGTCCTTAAGGGGGTATCCCCGTGGTTCCATGGGAAGGTGGAGGATGATTTCTCTTCCCTCGGCGTACGCCTTGTGGGCGATGCGACGGGAAGAGGGCTGCAAGGGAAAGATGGAAAAGGTCAAAGGGGCGTCCAGACGCAGGATCTCCTCAGCGACCCGTGTGTCCAACCCCAGGTCATCGACCACAATGGCTATGCGGGGACTGCGGGGGTGCCGCAGAGGTATCGGTGATGGTTGTATGGCGGGAGGGCGGAGGATCAGGTGATGGACCAGGAGGTTGTCGACCTTTACCTGGATCTCCCATGAGTCATCCTGGGTCCTCGCCTCGGTGAAGGTCACCCCTGGGCAGGCATCCTGAATCCTCTGAACCAGTTGGGAAGAAGCCTCCTCCGGTACTACTCCTGGGGGCAGGGTTACCTCCCAGCGTGAGAGGGTCCAGGTCTTCTCCCCCCTTGTCTGTTCCTCCTCCTGCTTGTTGATTGCCCCTCGTGGTACTTTCAGCAGTTGAGAGAGCTGGGTAAGGAGAAGTTGGTCGAGGGTCTTCGTCCTCTCGGTGAAGGAGGGAGGGTGTTCGCTCAGGTGGAGATAGAGGATGATGGCGAGGACGACACCGAGGCACACAAGGAACTGGAAAAAGAGGGGGATTTTTCTCCCCCTCTTTTTTCCCCTTTTCGAAGGGCTTCTCCTTCGCACGGCGGACTTTCGCCTGGTGGATGCCTTCGGGGTAATAGTCTTTCGCCTCCTCCCCTATGCCACTGCCGTGCGCTTATTGCACCCCAGTCTTGAGGTACTCCTGCAAGATCTTCATCCCCTTCAGGTGTTCCAAGGCCCTCTCCAATTGGAGATCTTTATCCTGCTCCGCCGTGATCTCGGTGATCGTATCGCGAGGCACCGTTTTGGCCTCGAGGGGGATGTCCGGTTCAATCCCCTTCTCGTGGATGGAACGATTGTTGGGGGTATAATAGCGGGCAGTGGTCAGCCTGATACCGGAGCCGTCTTCCAAGGGGATAACGGTCTGCACCGAAGCCTTGCCAAAGGTTGTGGATCCCATGACTACTGCCCGTCCATAGTCCTGGAGGGCGCCGGTCACGATCTCCGAGGCGCTGGCACTCCCTCGATTCACCAGGACGACTATCGGCCAATTGGGCATGGTCCCCTCCTTGTGGGCGTTAAAAGCCGTCTGTTCCTCAGCGTCGCGCCCCTTAATGGTGACAATCACCCCGCTTTCCAGAAAGAGATCGGTCACCTCCACTGCCTGATCGAGGAGTCCTCCCGGGTTGTTCCTCAGATCCAGGATAAGACCGTTGAGCCCCTCGGGGTTTTGCAGTTGGAGTGCCTCCAAGGCCCTTCTGGCGTCGGCGGCGGTCGTTTCCTGAAACTGCAGTAACTTGAGCTGCCCATATCCCTTTTCGAGAGTCTTGAACTTGACGCTCTGTATATTGATGATGTCCCTCACGATGGTGACATCTTGCATCTGGGTGAACCCCTCGCGTATGATGGTGATGGTGACCTTGGTCCCCTTGGCCCCCCGCAGTCTCTTTACGCACTCCATGAGGCTCAATCCCTTGGTCGGTTCCTCATTGATCTTCAGGATTTTGTCCCCTGCGTGGATACCCGCCCGGTAGGCTGGGGTGTCCTCAATGGGGGCGATGACCGTCAGGATTCCATCCTGTATGGATATCTCCATTCCCACCCCGCCAAAGCTCCCCTTGGTCTCCACCTGAAATTCCCGATACATTTCAGGGCTGTAGTAGGCGGAGTGGGGATCGAGACTATTGAGCATCCCCTCGATCGCTCCGTTGATGAGATCCTCAGTCTTGACGTCCTCCACGTAGCTCTTTTTCACTATCTCCAGGACGTCGGTGAAGACTTTTAGCTTTTCGTAGGTCTTGTTTGTGATGGCCGAGACGTTATGGACATAGAAGCCACCCACAAAGAGACCGAAGACGAACCCGAGAAGTATCAAAAAACCTGTCTTTTTGTTTCTGAACATAGTTTCCTCCCTCTTGTTTTATCTTTTTTGTGCCTTCCCCGTGCGGGGCAGGGCCAGCCACGTCAAGGGGTTCACAGCCGTGCCGTGGTGTCGGATCTCAAAATAGAGCATGGGACCCTCTATAGATCCTGTGCTTCCCACCAAGGCCACCACATCCCCCGTCTTCACCCCTTCACCCACCTTCTTGAGGAGGCGAGCGGCATGGGCGGCGACGGTATGGTATCCCCCTCCATGGTCAATGATCATCAGATTTCCATATCCCTTAAACCATGACGCATAGGCGACCTTTCCGTTGCAGATCGCCTGTATCTTGGTCCCCTCCGGGGCCTTGATCCCGATCCCCTTTTCCCTTCCCGTCGGTGAGAAGATGGTACCCTCTACCGGGAGGGGGAGTTTTCCCCGCAGGGCCTTAAAGTCGGTTCCTTTGAGAGAGGCCGCCTTGACTGTCAGCTTTTGGATCAGGGAATGCAGGTCCTTCTCTCTTCCCTTCAATTCAGTAATGGCCTTCTCATAGGCCACCCGCTCTTTCTTTACGGATGTCAGCAAGGTGGCCTTTTTTTGCTTTTCCTTTTCTATCTCTCGCTTTTTGGTCTCAACTTCGTTCTTTTTTTGCGTCAATGCCTTTCTTTCTTCTATCAGATCTTTCCGCCTCTCTTCTTGTTCCTTGATGCCCTGTTGATATGCCTGTAGGAGCTGAAGGTCATTCCCCGCAACCTGTTGGAAGGCCTTATACCTCCTGAGGGCATCGGTGTAATCCTCAGCAGAAAAAAGGACCCGCACGATACCCACCCGATGGAGTTTATACATGGCCCGCACCCTTGATTGAAACTCCCTGTCCAGGGTGACCAAGGTTTTCTCTAACGTTACGAGTTCCTCCTCTTGATGGGCTATCTTTTTTTCCAGCAGCTCCATCTCTGTGTCCAGTTTTCGGCGCTCACCCGCTTTACGATTCAACTCGCGCCCGATCTCATCGAGGGCATCGGTTATCTTCTTTTCCTCCCACCACTTTTTCTTGACCTTCTGCTTTTTGTCTTTGAGCTCTTTTTGTACCTCCGTGAGGTCCCCCTTTTTCTTCTGAATGGTCTGTTCCAGTTCCTTCACCTCTTCGCCCCTCGAGGGAGAAGAGAGGAAAACCGCAATGATGAAGCCGGTAATGAGTATCTTCTTCACGTCCATCGCCTAAATCCTCGAGGGTTTTCTCAAGGAGAAAAGACCTCCCAGCAGGCCGGAGATCACTCCAATCCCCAGTATCCAAGCGATCAGATTCGGGGGGAGGAAGTGCAGGCGCAGCTGGCCGAAATAGAGGTTCACGTAGGGGGACACCTTGAGGGTAAAGAAGTGAAAGAGGACGAAGAGCACCAGGACGGCTCCTCCCGCCCCCAAAAGCCCCTGCAATCCCCCCTCAAGGTAGAAGGGGAGTCTGACAAAGGTATCCGTAGCCCCTATGAGCTTCAAGATCTCTATCTCACCCTTCTTATTATAGAGGGTAAGGCGGACGGTGTTAGCAGTGACTGATACGATGATGACGACCAGGATCCCGCCGAGGATCCAGGCACCCCACCGGAGGGTGTAGAGAAAGAGGGAGAACCGTTCTAACCACATCCCGCCGTATTGAACCTCATCTACCTCTTTTATATTATCGAGTCTCGCTGCCAAGGCCCGGATGCGCTCAGGGGTCCTGAAGCGTTCCTCTAAGGTGATTTCAAATGAGGCCGGAAAGATCTCTTCCTCCACTCCCTCCAACACCCCTCCATAGCCGGCAAGGTCCTGCTGGAAGGATTCCATGGCCTGGCGTTGTGAGATATACCGCGCCTCTCGAATCCCCGCTTCCCTTTGTAGCTCTCCCGTGATCTGAACGATCCTCTCTTGTTTTACGCCATCTTTGAGATAGAGGATGATCTGCACCTTCTTCCCCCACGCCTCCACGAAGGAGGTGAAGTTGAGGGGGAGGAGCAGAAAAGAGGCGAAGAGAAAGAAGGCGATAGCGATAGTCCCGATGCTCAGAACGTGGGTAGGACCGTTCTCCTTCATAACCCCAAAGGTCCTCCGCACAAGATACCCGACACCCATACCCTCTACCCCGCCACCTTCCCTTTATACAGGGGGATAGTCCTCTTCTGATATTTATCCACGAGACTTGTGTCGTGGGTTGCCACCACAACCGTTGTCCCCAAGTTGTTGACCTTTCCCAAGAGGTCCATAATCTCCACTGTGAGCTCAGGGTCCAAATTGCCGGTGGGCTCATCTGCCAAGATAATGGAGGGAGTGTTGATCAGTGCACGAGCAATGGCCACCCGCTGCTGTTCACCCCCCGACAGTTTGAGCGGGGGTTGTTTCAATACCCGCTCGTCCAATCCCACTACCCTCAAGACCTGTCTGATCCTTTTCGGGATCTCCCGCTTTTTATGACCGAGGGCCCGTAACACCAACGCGATATTGTCATAAACAGTCTTGTTGTTTAACAGTTTAAAATCCTGAAAGACAAAACCCACCTCCCTGCGGAGAGCGGGAATCTGGGAGTTTTTGAGCCTGGTCACATTTCTTTTATTGACCAGGATCTCTCCTTGGTCCGGCCGCTCGGCACGGATGATCAATTTCAGCAGCGTCGTCTTCCCCGCCCCGCTGGGGCCGGTGACGAAGACAAAGTCGCCTTGCTCTATCTTGAAGCTGATATTGATCAAGGCCGGGATATTGGCCTGATATGTCTTATAAACTTGAAAGAATTGAATCATAAAACAGTACTCATGTAAATAATGTTAACACTATAGTTAACATATGTTGACATGCATTGCAAGAATTAGCGCAGATCAAGGGCAGGGATTAATGCAGACACACTCTCCTCAAGGCTGTAAGTGATAAGCGGATTACTGCTTTTCGAGGTCCTCTAAGGTATGTTCTATGGCCTGCGCGATAAGCTTATTGATCATCCGCTCAGCGGTCGTAGCGCGGAAGATCGCCGTCGTATATGATGATGAGAGGTTGATCTGATGCTCACGGATGGTTTTTGTGTCCTGTATACTGGCAACCACCACCCTGAGGGTGAGTGTGCATTCATAGACGGTTCTCACATGGCTCGTCACCTCAACAGAAAGCTGCTCGATTGCACCACCGATGACCCAATTACCCCACCGAGGTTCTATGGTAGATAGTTCAAGATCCCACTGCGGGGTTTCCCCTCGAACGGTATATCCCTTGGTCAAGAGATACGTCTCAACGGCCTCAGTGATGTTGGCTGCGGGCTCTCCCTGTGATGAGACAAAAGGAACTGTTTTGCGGTTGCGTTTGGTCCTCGTACCGATGATTGTGAGATCATCCAGTCCTCTCTTGTCTATGAATTTGGCTACGGTGACCACCTGCCCCGTGAGCGCTGTTTGTGCCTGCGGCCCCTCTCCTTCAGGGGCGTAGCGCACATGGATAGGGTAGTGTGTTACAGGAGCACAGGCGAACAAGAGAACCGCTGCTGCCATGACCGTCAGGCCGATCTTATTCATGATTACCCTCTTGAGGTGTTGTATAGGTTGGCGTTGACACCACGTCGTTAAAAAGTTCTTTTTACCAACTCTCTTTGATA
>CAYWLI010000063.1:0-13835 GCA_964459135.1 uncultured Thermodesulfobacteriota bacterium
CTTCCCTCAGATCGCCCTCTTTTTGCCTGGTTTAATGGAATAAGTTGCGAAGAAACTTGACCGCACAACTGCAAGCAACCATAGAAGTCCCCAGATTTTCTCTTTAGCAGTTTACCTTACGTAACCTTGATATATGTGGAAGCCTTATTTTCTGTACAGGAATAGGGTCATCCCTGCTCGGGATGGAGCGGTACATATTAGTCTACAAACTGAGGTTCCCCCCTAACGGGGTATCCTGCTTGTTCAAGGTTTTCTACTATCTGCTTTACATCGGTTTTGGTATCGTCAAAGGTAACACGGGCGGTAGCGTTCCTTCTGTTAATTGAGACGTTGAGCACACCGTCAGTAGATGTGAGGATAGAACCTATCCTCTGTACAACTGCTGGTCACGAACTACATGCAGGTACATTGAGGATGACGGTTTTTTCCTTGGCTATGGCCTGGTTGGCGGCGAATACGAACAATAGTAGACTTAACAATAGCAACCATGCAAACATCTTTTTTCTATCCATGTGGTTCTCCTTCTTGTATTTGTTATCCTGTATAATCCTCGTTTCCTTGTGCCCTCGAGAGCTTGATTATAAAGTAATATGTAACTATGAGACTTTCAAGGTAGCTCTTTGTTGAGTTACTAAAAAAATGAGGGATGTCCTTTTGGACACCCCTTGCGTTCAATGTAAAGGGGGAAAACACGGATCAGGCTATGGGGTTTAGGGGGGTTCCTGATACCACAGTACTGGCTGGCACCAGCACAGGGGCTTGTTGCCCTATTTTCCCCCGTTGTTAAATATAGCACAACTATCATGCCTTGTAAATACCTGTACCATATTGATTTGCTGCAAAAAAAGGAGAAAAGATTAGATTCAAGCGTGAAGGCCCAGAGACAACATAATTTTACCTCCTTTTCAGCCGCATCTGTTATCTCGCTTTTAGATCCGATTCAAAAAACCCTTGACACCCGAGCGACAACCTGGTAAAGAAACAATGGCACAAAGAGGTGTCCTGGCTGAAAATAGAGCGTCCAAAAGGGCGCTTTTTTTGTTGTCTTTGAGGGATCCTTTCAAGAATGTTGTGTGATTTCAAGCCAATGCACAAAGTTTCTACAATAACAGAAGGGGAGGTGGTCTGATGAATTTAAAAAGACCAAATTCAAGTTCAGCAACAGGGACCTTCAACCGAGCGCGAACGGTTGTTCCCATGTCCGGGCTCTGCGCCGATTGTCTCGACGGGTGTAAGGGTGGCTGTGAGGTGTGGCTTGCCTCGTTCAGGGGGCGAGAGGTAATCTACCCGGGTCCTTTCGGTGAGATCACGGCAGGGGCCGACAAAGACTATCCCGTGGATTACTCCCACCTCAACATCCAGGGTTATGCCGTGGGTGCTGAGGGCTTGCCCGATGGGGTTGAACCAAGTCCCGACACGGCCATTTTCCCGGCTGTTGACACCGAGACGGAGTACGGGTGGGAAAAGAAGGTCAAGATGCGTATCCCCGTCTTCACCGGTGCGCTGGGTTCGACCTTCATTGCCCAGAAGAACTGGGAACACTTTGCCATCGGTGCCGCCATCTCTGGGGTCACCCTTGTCTGTGGTGAAAACGTCTGCGGCATAGACCCCAAGCTGGAGCTGGACGGCAACGGGAAGGTCAAGAGCTCCCCTGAGATGGATCGCCGCATCGAGACATACAAGCGGTTCCACGAGGGGTATGGTGAGATACTCGTCCAGATGAATGTGGAGGATACGCGCTTTGGCGTTGCCGAATACGTCTTGAACAAGCATAAACTCGATACCATTGAGCTCAAGTGGGGGCAGGGTGCCAAGTGCATCGGCGGTGAGATCAAGGTACGCGAGTTAGAACGCGCCCTGGAGCTCAAAAAGAGGGGGTACATCGTCACCCCGGATCCGACCGTCCCTGAGATTCAGAAGGCCTTTAAGGAAGGGGAGATCAAGGAGTTCGAACGCCATTCTCGTCTGGGCTTTGTGGATAAAGAGGGATTCCTAAAGGAGGTCGAGCGGCTGCGCAAGGTCGGCTTTAAACGGATCACGCTCAAGACCGGTGCCTACTCAGCCGTAGAGCTCGCCATGGCGCTGCGGTACGGGGCGGAGGCGCAGTTGGACCTCCTCACCATCGACGGCGCCCCCGGCGGCACGGGTATGAGCCCGTGGCCGATGATGAATGAGTGGGGTATCCCCTCGTTTTACCTGCACTCCCTCGCCTATGAATACTGCGAGAAGCTCGCCAAGAGAAAGATTAGGGTTCCCGACCTGGCCATGGCGGGCGGATTCTCGGGCGAAGACGGGGTCTTCAAGGCCATCGCCATGGGGAGCCCATATGTGAAGGCAGTCTGCATGGGGCGGGCCCTCATGATCCCCGGTATGGTAGGGAAGAACATCGGGCAGTGGCTGGCCGAGGGCGATCTGCCGAAGAATGTTGCCAAATACGGCAAGAGCGTCGAGGAGATCTTCGTTTCGTATGAAGAGCTCAAGGGGAAGTATGGGGATGCGATGAAGGATATACCTCTCGGTGCGATGGGTATCTATACCTTCAGCCAGAAGCTCCGGGTTGGGCTGCAGCAGTTGATGGCAGGGAGCAGGAACTTTAAGCTCTCCCTCGTCTCCCGCAAGGACCTCATGGCCCTGACCGAGGAGGCGGCAAAGATTTCCGGCCTTCCGTATGTAATGGAGGCCTATAGACCTCAGGCAGAAAAGATCCTGGCCGAGTAATTTTGATGGCGAAAAGGGGTTGACAATGCGGCCATAAGGTGATAAATTTCATAATATAATGAGACACGATGGAGTGTCGGTCCGTGACAAGGGCGTCTCAAAGAGACGCCCTTTTTATATCGACATGCAGATCTCAGAGAGGAACTAATCATGGGTGTATGGGGAAGTGCTCTGCGCGATGAGAAGGATATCAGCGGCTGCGGTGTTGTCGGCATCATGAATGAAAGGGGTGATGTCTTCAGCGGCGAGACAATCGCCGTGGCTATTTGTAACATGATGGAGCGGGGCAACGGCCTCGGCGCGGGCTTTGCCGGGTACGGTATCTATCCAGACCTCAAGGATTATTGGTGCTTCCACATTATGTACCAGGAGGAACGGGCTCGCGAGGCGGTGGAGGAATACATGAACAAACGCTTCATTCTTAAACGTCAGGGGCCTCTACCGACCAACCCGGTGAGGGTGTTGCGCTTCGTCCCGCTGCTGTGGCGTTACTTTTTCGATGTAAAAAATGAGATTAAAGATAAGGGCGGCGTAGAAGATTATATTATTGATTGCATGATGGAGATCAACCGACACATAGAAGGGGCCTTTGTCTTCTCCTCGGGCAAGAATATGGGGATATTTAAGGGTGCGGGGAATCCCGATGAGATAGCTGACTTCTACCGAATCTCGGACTACAGCGGCTACCTCTGGACGGCCCATAACCGTTTCCCCACCAATACACCAGGGTGGTGGGGTGGGGCCCACCCCTTTGGGATCTTGGATTGGTCGGTGGTCCACAATGGTGAGATATCGTCCTACGGTATCAACAGGAGATATCTCGAGGGATTCGGCTACTATTGTTCTTTGTCCACCGATACGGAGGTCATGGCCTATCTCTTCGATCTGCTGGTCCGTCGCCACGGTCTTGACTTCGATCTGGTCGGAAAGATCATGTCATCCGCCTTCTGGAATCAGATCGAAAGGATTGAGGACGCGGATGAGCGGTCCTTTTTACAGGCCCTGCGGGTCATCTATAGTTCAGCCCTGGTAAATGGCCCTTTTGCTGTTATCGTCTCCAATACCAACTATATGGTTGGGCTGAACGACCGGATCAAACTGAGGCCGCTGGTGGCGGCGAGAAGAGGAGACAATCTCTACATCTCCTCCGAGGAGGCGGCCATCCGCATGGTCTCAAAAGATTTGGACAGCGTCTGGATGCCCACCGCAGGGGAACCGACCATAGGAAGATTGCAGGATGGCGAAGCCTAAGCGCATACCTGAGTTTATCGTAGAGCGGGATGAAGAGCGGTGCATCGGCTGCCAGGTGTGCTGCCGGACATGCGCCTTCGATGTCCACAGCCACGATGAGGAGTCTGATAAGGTCTTCTCCGAGAGCGACCAGTGCGTGGGGTGCCACTTCTGCGAGTCCCTGTGTCCCACTGAGGCGTTGACTATCAAGCGCAATCCCTCTGATCTCAAGGCGAATGAACACTGGACCAGGCGTGCGGTGGACAACATTGCACGCCAGGCCGATACCGGAGGAATACTCCTCTCCGGCATGGGGAATGACCGGGGGTGGAGGGATTACTTTAACCATATCGTGCTCAATGCCTCGCAGGTGACCAACCCCTCCATTGATCCCTTGCGGGAGCCTATGGAGCTCAAGACCTTTGTCGGCCGTAAGCCGGAGCTGATTGAGTACGAGCTAGCGGGAGGTAATGGGAAGAGGCGGCATATCCTCAAGACCGAACTTCCACCTCAGATGGAGCTCGAGACACCGATTATGTTCTCGGCCATGAGCTTCGGCTCCATATCCCTCAATGCCTGCAAGGCCTTGGCGGCGGCTGCCTGTGAGTTCGGTACGTATTGGAACACCGGTGAGGGGGGGTTGCATAAAGATCTCTATCAATACTCAGAACGGACCATCGTCCAGGTGGCCTCTGGGAGGTTCGGGGTCCATCGGGAATACCTTGAGGCTGCGGCAGCCATCGAGATCAAGATCGGACAGGGGGCAAAGCCCGGTATCGGCGGGCACCTGCCCGGCGAGAAGGTCCCAGAGGAGGTATCCCAGACGCGAATGATACCCGTCGGGACCGATGCCCTCTCCCCCGCCCCCCATCACGATATCTATTCCATAGAGGACCTCAAGCAACTGATCTTCGCCCTCAAGGAGGCTACGAGGTACACCAAGCCGGTAGGGGTGAAGGTGGCTGCGGTCCATAATGTGGCGCCCATTGCCGCCGGGATCGTCAGGGCCGGGGCGGATTTTGTGGTCATTGACGGTCTGCGAGGGGGCACTGGTGCAGCCCCCACGGTCATCAGGGATAATGTCGGGATACCCATCGAGCTGGCCGTGGCGGTGGTGGACCAACGACTACGGGATGAGGGGATCAGACATCAGGCAAGCCTCATCGCGGCAGGGGGCTTCCGATCGAGCACCGACGTGATCAAGGCCATCGCCCTCGGCGCCGATGCCGTGTACATCGGCACTGCGGCCCTGGTAGCCATGGGGTGTCACCTCTGCCAGAAGTGCTACACCGGCAAGTGCAACTGGGGCATTGCCACCCAGGATCCCTATCTGACCAAGCGGCTCAACCCCGAGATCGGGGCGCGGCGGCTCGTGAATCTGCTCAGGGGGTGGTCCTTGGATATCAAGGAGATGCTCGGCGGCATGGGGATTAATGCCATCGAGTCCCTCAGGGGAAACCGGGAACAGCTCAGGGCTGTGGGGATCAATGAGGTGGAGCTTCGGATCCTGGGGGTCAAACACGCAGGAGAGGCATGGTGAAAAAACGGATTATTATTAATGAAGAGTACTGCATGGGGTGCCGTCTGTGTGAGGTCTACTGCGTCACACAGCGATCGCGTTCAAAGGATATTCTTAAGGCGTATAAGGGTGAGTATCCCCGGCCCGTATCGGGCATTGTCTTCGAGGAGAAGGGTCCCATATCCTTTGCCCTTCAATGCAGGCACTGTGATGAGCCGCCGTGCGTGGAGTCTTGTCTGACCGGGGCTCTGTATATTGATGACGAGACGGGTCGTGTCCTGCACGATGGAGAGCGGTGTGTGGGGTGCTGGATGTGCATCATGGTCTGTCCTGTGGGAGTGATCAAGCCCGATGTGGAAAATAGGGTGGTGGCGTCCAAGTGTGACCTCTGTATTGAGGCGGAAAACCCCGCCTGTGTCGTTCATTGTCCCAATGAGGCCATTCAGTTGGTTGAGGTTAAGGAGAAAGCATAACATGCACTATCTGATCATCGGCAATTCTGTCGCGGCCGTCAATGCCGTGGAAGCCATCAGGGGAGCGGACCAAGAGGGCCGTATCACCATCTGCTCCGATGAGGAAGTTCTGAATTACTCCCGGCCCTTGCTTTCGTACTACCTCGGCGGTAGGATCACGGAGGATCGACTTGCCTTCAGGGATGAGGCCTTTTACCAGAAGCACAAGGTAGATCTCATATTAGGTAAAAAGGCCACAGGGCTTGATACGGGCAAAAAGCGGGTGACGCTGGCAGATGGGCAAGTTTTGGCTTATGATCGCTTGCTCATCTCCGTCGGCGGGGTTCCTATGGTTCCACCGATTAACGGCCTGCGGGATGACACCACGGGGGTCTTTACCTTCATCCAGTTGCAGGAGGCCAAGAGGCTCATCGACTACATTGAACAAGCATCGATCCAAGAGGCGGTAGTTCTGGGTGCGGGGCTGATCGGCCTCAAGGCTATTGAAGGCCTCCTGGAGCGGGGGGTGCGGGTAACGGTGATTGAACTTATGGACCGGGTCTTGGCCAATACCTTCGATGAGGAGGCCTCATCTATTATTGAGGAACGTCTCGCAGCCCATGGATGCACCGTCATAAAAGGGGACACCATTCAACAGGTTAAAACAAAGGGGAAAAAGGTTAGACAGCTGATCTTGAAGAGTGGAAAGGAGATCTCCACATCCCTCCTCATCGTTGCGGTGGGTGTGCGTCCGAATCTAGAACTCGTGAAAGGGACTTCTATCAAGACCGACCGCGGTATCCTCGTCGATGAATTCATGAAGACGAGCGTTCCCGACGTCTATGCTGCCGGGGACTGTGCCCAAGGTCTTGATTTCCTAAGCAAAGAGAACGCAGTCATCGCCATCTGGCCGGTAGCGGCCAGGCAGGGTAAAGTGGCGGGGTTGAACATGAGCGGAGCCGAGACCCCATACCCGGGCCTCTTCGCCATGAACTCCGTGCAGATTATGGATATCCCTACTATCTCTTTCGGGATGACAACACCGCCTGAGGGGGAGGGGTATGAGGTATTACACAACCTGGATCGGGTGAAGAGCGCTTACAAGAAGATTGTTCTCAGAAACGATCGGGTCGTGGGTGCCATCCTGCTCAACGCGGTGGAGCGGGCAGGGGTATACGGGATGCTTATCCGGGAGGGGGTCGATGTCAAGGAATTCAAAGATCAACTCCTCGGGGACGAATTCGGTCTCTTAGTCCTTCCGAAGGAGTTCAGAAAACACCTGGTCGCAGGGGAGAGTTTTGTCGCATGAAGCCCGGAAATTGGCACGAGATCGATGCACTCGGTCTGCACTACCGCCTCTTAAATGAGCGGCTCCGTGAAGCGCTGAGGGAGGGATCGCAGCGCATCGTCGTCAAGAATGTGTGCGGACAGCGCTACATCGGTGATGCCCTCGGTGAGAATGCCGAGATCATTCTCGAGGGGGTGCCGGGGAACGATTTGGCGGCCTTTATGGATGGTCCGCGAATAACCGTGAGGGGCAATGCCCAGGATGGTGTGGGGAACACCATGAACCGTGGGGAGGTTATCATCTACGGGGATGCCGGGGATATCGTCGGCTATGCCATGAGGGGGGGGAGGATATTTATACGCGGGGATGTCGGGTATCGGGTGGGCATCCACATGAAGGCCTATAAGGATTTCTTCCCCGTGGTTATTGTGGGGGGCGGGGCGCGGGACTTTCTCGGGGAGTATATGGCGGGGGGGCTGCTGGTCGTCTTGGGTATGAACGGGGGTGAGGTCGCCGGTGACTTTATCGGTACCGGGATGCACGGCGGGCAGATGTTCCTGCGGGGGGAAGTGGATCCGAGGAGGCTCGGTAAGGAGGTGAAGATAGGGAAGGTAACCCGGGAGGATACAAAGCTGTTGAAGAAGCATGTTGGTGACTTCTGTACTTATTTTGGGTTCGACCAGGAGAAGATTCTAAAAGAACCCTTCACCAAGATCTACCCCTACAGTCATCGCCCCTACGGGACCATCTACGCCTATTGAGTGTGTTCATACCAGGATTTAAAGATCCTTTAACTGGCGTAACAAGGTCTTTGTAATCTCTTGTACCTTATTTTTATCTTCCACTTTCTGCCCATCGAGGTCTCGTACATAGAAGATGTCCGCAATCTGGTCTCCCTTGGTGGAAATTCGGGCGAGGTGAATGTCCAGGCCGTGGTTGAAGAGGGTATGGGTCATACGATAGAGAAGCCCGATGTGATCGTCAGCGAATACCTCTATCACCGTAAAAAAATCAGAGGAATCATTATCAACGATTACCTGTGGAGGACGAGAAGGTTTCTTCTGTTCCGTAATGATTGCGGATGTGGCTTTTTCCCTCAGTTGAGATTCAAGCGACAATGTGCCGTTTAGAACATCCTTAAAATCTACTTGGATTTTGTTCCATGTTTCTTGTAAATACAGGTCATCGGGAGGATTGGTTACCCGTAAGACATCCACCGCTGTCTCGTCGCGCCAGGTATATATGTCGGCGGAAAGGATGTTGATATTATTCAGGGCCAGGACACCGGCAATGTTCGAAAAGAGTCCGCGTCTGTTCATGGCCAGTACGGTGAGTTCCCAACAGTCACTCGCCTTATCGCGCCTGATCTCAAAAATGAAGATTGCATTGTGCTGTTCCCCTGTTGCTCCCCCAGTAGTGTTTTGTTTCTTTTTCAGTTGTTCTGCCAGACGGAGGTGGCGGATAATTTCTTGAGCAGGGGTATTAAGGAGATAGCGGGGGGGCATGACCTCGAAATAATACTCGAGTTCCTGATCATGTATAATGGATCCGATGTTACCCCGGACCTCAGATCTGGTTTGCGCAACACGAGATGAGGCATCCTGTGTGGCCAACTCTTTTCTTTCCAGGACGTGAAGGCTTTTAAAGAAGAGTTCATTAATAAGATTGGCGATCCATTCGTTCCATGCTTTTGGTCCGGTTGCCCGGGAATCTGCCCAGGTCAGCAGATACAGCATCTTCAGTCTTTCTACGCTACCAATGGCGCGGGCACATTGGACGATTACTTTTTCATCGTTCAAATCCCTGCGGGTAGCGGTTTCCACCAGGAGCAGATGATTACGCACCAAAAAACAGATATCTTCTATTGCTTCCTCATTGAGATAGAACCGTTTTAAGATTTTTCTTGTTATATCGGCACCGTGGATGGAATGGTCCTTGTCGATTTTACCAATGTCATGAAAGAGTCCTGCCAGCAAGAGGCGCTCTGTGTGTAAAAGCTCCATAAAAAGAGTCTTCAGCAACATGTCATTTTCATCTGTCAAATCTTTAAGATACCTAACCGTGTGTAACGTATGTATGCCGACAGGATAGATATGGTAGGCATCAAACTCAACCCGATTCTTGACACGAGCAAATTCGGGAATTAAGGCGCCCAAGAAACCTACTTCCATCATTTGATCCAGGGTTTCAAACGTATGCCACGGTTCGGTCATAATTTTTAAGAAAGAGTTAACAACCTGAGCAGATTCGCGGAAGGGGTCATCCACCAGGTCTAAAAACTCGCGAACCAGCCGTTTAGCCTCCAATGAGAGAGGATGTCCAAGGCGTGCACTGTGTTCAAAAATTGCCATTAACAAAAAGCTATTTTCAAGAATGTCGCTGGCTGAGCGGAAAGCGAGCTCTCCCTTATCAAGCGTAAGGCCGGGGTTGATGTCGCTGGGCTGCGACCTTTTCCGTTCTATCTTCTGGGTTGGGAAATGGCTGACAATAAAAGAATGAGTCAAGGATTTGATAGCCCCCATAGTGGCATGAAGCTTACTATTAAACTGTTCTACGGCGCGGGAATGTTTGTGATCTAGCAAACCAAGTCTGTCAGCGATCTTTTCTTGATATTCGAATACCACGCGATCATTTTTCCTGCCAGAGATGTGATGAAGATGGTTTCTCACCACCAAGAGGAACGCCACTTGTTGTTGTAGCTCCTGATATTCTTTATTCGAGAGTTTTGCCAGGAAGACGAGATCAGGTGGTTCCCTGAGGCCAACGTAAGCGTTGGCGAGCCAGAGCATGTGATGATAATCTCTCAACCCACCAATGCCTTCTTTGAGATTTGGTTCAAGAAGATAGGTAGAGTCCCCGAACCCCTCCAGCCGCACCTTGTTTTGCTCGACCAGCCACACATTAAGGGAACGGGCCTTTTTAGGAAGGACTTTTGTATGCAGCTTGTCAACAAGATCCAGATACAGTGTGTAATCTCCGCCGATGAAGTGCGCATCCATCAGGGACGTGAGTACCTCAAAGTTGTCTTTGGCTAACGTCAAACACTCGTTGAGGCTGCGCGTGGCGTGCCCCAGTTCGAGACCACAATCCCACAAAGGGAAAAGAATCTCTTCAATCAACTCCTTGGCCTGAGCGGGAATGGTTTTCTTGAATAAGAGAAGGACATCAATGTCAGAGTTGAGGCACAACTCTCTACGGCCGTATCCACCGAGTGCAATGAGGGAAAAATTCATTTTTCCTTGTTGTAATGTTGTGCCTCCTTGGATTTCTTGCAGGGCGTCCCGAAAATATTGGTCCATCAGGGCCGCATATTCCTCAGGAAAGGATTGTGCGTCTTGCCCGTTTGTAAACTGCTCGATAAGGTTTTGTCTGGATGTTACTAATTTTTGAATAGGGTACTTCATAATAACCGGTATGCTTTACTGTAAACGCCAATGACGAGGATACTGCGCAGTTATTGCAGCACCTTCATCACTCATGTTGTTTTAAAGTCAATAGCACACGTGCTATATGGCATCCTTCCCCGTTTGTCCGGTGCGGATACGAATTACTTCCTCTACAGGAATGACAAAAATCTTACCATCCCCAATCTCACCGGTCCGCGCCTTTTGCTGAATGAGTTCAATTGCCTGAGTCACGAGCTTGGAATCCACGACCACTTCGATCTTGACCTTGGGGACAAAATCCACCTGATACTCGGCTCCGCGGTAAACCTCTTTGTGCCCCCGTTGCCTTCCAAACCCTTTGACTTCGGTTACCGTCATGCCTTTCACTCCCATTTGGGATAGACCATCTTTTACCTCTTCCAGTTTAAATGGCTTAATAATGGCTTCAATTTTTTTCATGATCTTCACTCCTTTAACCCTATAGGTTATGCGCAATTAGAAGCTATAGCCGGTCTCGTTATGTTGACTGATATCAAGGCCTCTCTCTTCTTCTTCCTCAGTCACCCTCAACCCGACGATCCAATCGACAACTTTCAGGATGATTGAGGTCATAACAAAGGCGAAGATCCAGGTAGCAGCAACGGAAACAAACTGAATCCAGAGTTGAGCTGGATTGCCGAAGAAGAGGCCGTTGGCACCGCTCGGGTTGATCAGCGTGCTGGCGAACAGGCCTGTTGCCAGGGCACCCCACGTCCCTCCTAAGCCATGGATACCGACCACGTCGAGGGAATCATCATACCCCAGCTTCGATTTTAACAAAATGCCGCCGTAGCAGATGATGCCGGCCATGGCTCCGATGATGAGGGAAGATATCGGACCAACAAATCCTGACGCCGGCGTTATGGCTACCAGACCGGCCACTGCCCCACTGGCCGCACCAAGGGTAGTTGGTTTGCCGCGGTGTATCCACTCCATGATTATCCAGGAGAGAGCTGCTGTGGCAGAGGCGCAATGGGTGACCACAAAGGCGTTGGCGGCGAGACCATTGGCTGCTAAGGCGCTGCCGGCATTAAAGCCGAACCAGCCAAACCACAACAGCGCCGCCCCGGTAATGGTCATGGGGAGATTGTGAGGAATAAAGGCCACAGATCCATACCCGCGGCGTTTCCCGATGATCACCGCCGCGGCCAAAGCCGAGATACCGGAGCTGATATGCACCACGGTCCCCCCGGCAAAATCCAAGGCCCCCAGTTTTCCTATCCACCCCCCAATACCCCAGACCCAGTGAGCCAGGGGGTTGTAGACCAGGGTTGCCCACAAAATGGCAAAGAGTAGAAAGGCGCTGAATTTCATCCGTTCGGCAAAGGCCCCCGTAATCAGGGCCGGCGTGATAATGGCAAACATGCATTGAAAGATCATGAAGGCCGCATGCGGAATGGTAGATCCGTAGTCAGCGCTCGGTTCTATCCCGACGCCCTTGAGACCGAACCAATCAAGCCCGCCGATGATGCCGCCGTGATCGGGCCCGAATGCCATAGAATATCCCCAGAGCACCCATGCGACGGTGATAACGCCCAGCATGATGAAACTCTGCATCAGGGTACCGAGGACATTTTTATTGCGGGCCATCCCACCGTAAAACAGGGCGAGGCCCGGTACCATGAGCATGACCAAGGCCGATGAAAAAAGCACAAAAGCAGTATCCCCCGTATTCATTGTTTACTCTCCTTTCTTTCTCCGTCCAGATTTTAATTACTGTTATTTTTACCATTGGTTTGTTACGCGAATATTGCAGATATGTTACGGTATCATTACAGTTGCTCTGGAATTTACAGGTAGGGTGGTAGATCCCCCTTGGGCAGGATGGGTGAGCCACCCCGCCCAAAGGGGGTGTAGATTGAGCGATGTATTAATTATTGATGGTGATGTCGACTATGTTCTGCCTGGCAACGGCAATTTCTTCATCTTCTTTCTTGACAAAGACATGCATCAAGCCGAGTACCTGATAAATTCCATTTTCGATCGCTGTCGTATCCCACTGCACCGAAAAGTCGCTCTGGCGATCACCAGATTCACCGATCTTTATCCAGGTCTCCGAATCTTTCTTTCGGTAGTACCAGGGGTTGGTGGCCCTGAACGGTGCGCCCGAGTATCCAAGCCCTGCCAATTCTTTCTTCAAAAGCTCCTCGTCGAAATTTTCCCTCAAGAGCACCTTTCCGGAAAACGCACGGAGCGTTTCAGAGGGAACGATAAAGTGTGGTCCCCAGTTAACAGACATAGTGCACCTCCTTTGGATAATTTTTATAACTGTCCATTCCTGCCAATTGAGGATGGCCTCCCTGTTTATCTCAAACCTTAAAAAAGTCAGCAGGCGATTTTGTTCTGACGGCTGCTTTTTCGTATCGACATCAATCCAGCTTTTTTAACCTGTTATAAATCATGGTCAACATCATCAACTGGATCTGATCGGGTTCTCTCTTTCGCACCTTTAGCCAGTATTGCATATTGCCGACGAAGTTCCGTTCCCATTCACTGAGCTGAGCTTTATGAAGCACCAGGTAGGCAACCATCTCGTATGTCCCTGGCATGAGCTTCATGCTCTTATCTTTCTGCGACCTTAAAATCTTTTCTTGCACTCGTGTCAAACCCCATTTCAATTGATTGCAGATAGGGCTGCATAAAGGCCCTGTATAACTGGTGTATCAAAGGGAGATAAAGGGGTAGAGTAGAAATGATCTCCTCTTGTTTGACTTCATCAACCTCACTCCCCTCAAGCCAAGCCTTTACCATGGTCTTCGTCACCTCACAATGGAACTGGAACGCATAGGTGAGATCCCCGAAGCAAAAGGCCTGGTGAGGATAATCCTGCGCCGTGGCGAGGAGTATTGCATCTTGTGGCAGGTCGAATGTCTCACCGTGCCATTGGAAGACCGGAAAGAGAGTGGAGAACGACTGTAAGTAAGGATCACGTCCGCCCTCTTCGGTCAAGACGCAATCATACCACCCGATCTCCTCTTTGGGTCCTTTGTAGACTCTTCCCCCCAGGCAATGGGCGATGAGCTGTGCTCCGAGGCATATGCCTATGGTCGGTTTTACCTTATGAATCCACTGGCGCACAAAATGCTTCTCCTGCGCAAGGAAGGGATGCAGGTTTTCATCATTGACGCTCATCGGTCCGCCCATAAGGACGAGGAGGTGAAAGGGGGTGGGGTCTGGGAGGCTGTATCCGTTCCATAACCCCA
>CAYWLI010000064.1:0-10883 GCA_964459135.1 uncultured Thermodesulfobacteriota bacterium
AACTCATCATACAGCTCGATATCACTGGCCAGACCCACGCGGACGTGAGCGCCTTCAATCAAGTCATGGCTCAGCAACCGCTCTTCAGGGAATCTCCCAGACAGCACGTGACTGAAGGCGCGCACATCGTAGATGCCTTTGCCATGGTAGGAGCCTTCACCGGCGAGATCCTGATTGACGTCGGAAACAGCCCGGGTATACGGATCAATGCCGACCGCGTCTGCGAAGAGACGGCTGAAAAGCGAGGTGCTCGCGCTCGGCAGGGAAGGGCTTACGCGCGGTTGGATGATTGTGTAAGAGCCGGCTATAATGTTGCCTGCGGCATCGAAGCGCGGGCGGTTGAGGGGGTGCGCCAGGGTCTCGATCAAGCGGCGAGCGGTGCCGAGAGGCAGTTGCGTGTCACTATCCAACGTGATGACGAATCTTACATTGGACAGATGATCCGGGTTGCCGACGTACACCAACCGATCGGCATCTTCTGGCCGCGTTCCATCGATCAGACGATTGAGCTCTTCTAACTTGCCGCGTTTGCGCTCCCAGCCGATACATTTCTGCTCTGTTTCACACCATCTTCGCTCCCTATGAAAAAGGAAGAAACGCTCACCGCCATACCGATGATTGAGCGCTTCGACGCCCTCGATCGCCGCTTTGAGCAGATCTTCATCCGTCTCAGCATGTGTGTGCTGTGAATCCGTATAATCCGAGAAAAGGCCAAAGAGCAGATTGTCCCCTTTATTGGCGAGAAACCTGATTTCGAGCTTGTCTATCTCGGCCTGGATTGTTTCCGCATCCAGTAGCAACATGGGCACAACGACGAGCGTGCGAAATTCATCAGGAATGCCTGATTTCTCAAAATTCATCTTTGGCAGTGTGCGTGGCGGTAGCATCCGCGTAACCAGGTAATTCACAATCTCGAGCGCAAGCTGACTGGCGGGGATCAACAGGGGAAGGGCAATCAAGAGCCTCATCCCGGGTGTTACTCCGTGCAGGCCAAGCAAGACGATAAGGGAGATGAATACGGCGGTGAAAAAGCTGAGCCCAAGAACATACACGGCAAAATGATGTCGATAGACCCATTGCAAGGCCCGAAAGCGGAACGCTTCGCGACATTGTATAAGCTGCGCCAGCTCTTGTCTGCCTGCGCCAATCAGATACATCCCGACATGAATCAGCCGTTCATCCTTCGCCGCTTCACGGGCGGCTTGCGTGGCAAGCTCGATGGCGCGTTGGGCAACGTGTTCCTCTGCCCGTCCCGACCTGCGGGCAAGCTCTTCGATCGCCTGACGATACCGATCTCGTGTATCGAAATCCATCTTGGGGTAGACACTCGCAGGATCCAGCCGAAGTAACTGCTCCACCCGGCTGAGCTCTTCGAAGAGCTGTCTCCAATCCAACAGGGAGAGATGTCGCAAGCTGGTAAACGCATTCCCGATCGATATCAAATCTTTAGTCTGGCGGTTCTGCTCACGCAGGTTGATCTCGCCCAGGGATTTCCGAAATGCGCCCTCGAGCCAGCTTCGAACCGGCACGAGCACGGATTCATGGTCATAGAGGTTATCGATCAGTTGAAGACTGAGATAGGGACTCGGACTGGGTTGCGATTCGGCAAGTTCGGCAAGGATAGCAAGGATCGAGAAAAGCTGGTTGGGATCTCGCCGAATGGCCGTAATGAGCCTGTTTGCCCAGAAGTCGGCAATCTCACGCTCTCGCAGCTCTGTCAGGGCTCTTTCGGTCAGATGTAAGATGCTCTCGATCACTGTCATGCGCAGCATCTGAGGGACAGCCCAGAGTTCGCCAATCGACAATGTACTCACAGATTGATAGGCCTTGATGAACGCAAGGATGTTCTCCTTATCCAGACGCAAGTCCGCATGGGAGACGAGTTCCTTCGCAAGGCCGTAAATGCGCGGCAGACCCCGGTAGGGCCCGTTGGCCAGCGTCGGCAATTCCTGGTAATAGCGCCGGGGAAGGTTCAGCTGCACTTCGCGCACGTTACTCTCGATGATGTACTCATTGTCGAGGAGCCACTCGGCGGTTGGCGGCGTGCTCTTTCCCAGTCGACTCGCTTCAGACAGATCCAGGCAAACACGATGGATCCATCGCCCGGTCTGTCCGAGTCGCTTGAGCAGTTTGATGTTTCGCCGGGGATTCGGGTCCACCTGATGGTCCCTGGCGAGCTGCTCTGCATACGCCTGGATCTGTGTCCCCGAGAGAGGACTTTCGCGGCCCTCCGCCTCTCTGTCGAGCTTCTTTCGCTTCGGATGCAGGAAGAATATGGCGGGCGGGATCTCGTCGCTTTCCTGCAACACCGTCATGGGGGAACGCAATGCTTTGATCGGCGCTCGGAGAATCAGGACGGTCTCCTCGGACACCAACCAGCGCGCATGGTCCTCGATCAGCCTGCGTTCGACGCCGAACCTTGATCGTCGTATCCAAGCCACACTCAAGAGGACGCCGACGAAGCCACCTGCCAGGACCGGAAGCAGAGCAGCAAGGCTTCCGACCGGAATCGGCACCGGCCACTGAAGGATCATGGTGGCAGCCTCGGCGATGACTCCACAGAGGATGAAAGCCGTGGTCACCCCGAAAACCTGGTGCCGCAGGAAGGGGTCCCGCGTTTGAATATGTCCATCCGCGGTCTTGCTCACCAAGGCGATGCGGCGGAAACCCCTCCTCTGCAGCTCCTTGAGGGTCCTGCGAGCTGCATCCTGTTTTGCGAAGTAGGCTATGAGAATGCCTGCTCCCACGTCCCTTCCTTTCTTCACCGCGTGGTACAGATTTCTAGACAGCAAAATGGATACCACGAGATGGAAATCTACGAGCCAACGCTACCTGTATGTTGTATGTCATCCCGAGTTAGCGCTGACATTACGGGGCAATCTTCCTTCTTGCGCGAACCAACTTCACAAAGGTGCCGGGACATTGCACGATGACGTACAGTCCCTCACTCCTCCCAACTGATACATTCAACCGGGCACGCCTCTATCGCCTCCTCAATCTGATCTTCAGGAGTCCCTTCTTGGGCAATGACCTCCGCCTTGTCCGTCTTTTCATTGAGTTTAAAGACCTCCGGGCAGATCTCTTCACAGGTGCCGCACCCGATACACTCCTCTTCATCTATGAGGATCTTACGACCCATGGGAACCCTCCTTTGTTTGCTCATGAAATACCTTAACAGAGATCCCGCGAAAAAGTAAACCTTCATTTCCTCGCCGACAAAAGATAAGGATTCAGGCCCGTCATCTGTTCTTGACAGGAGTGCTGATCACCTTTCTCTTTTTTGAAAAGAAATATTGTCTTAAACCGTTCGAGAGGCTAGAATATGGAGCATAATGACACTCTTCCTCATTTTTACAGCCCTTGTAATGGTGGGGATTGTCAACATCGTGCTCCAAAACCTCGCCATACGATCCTCCGTCCCGAAAAACCAGATCTTACCGGAATCTGATTTTCTTGCCGGAGCAAAGAGAACGATGACAGGCAAGGAAAGTGTATCCTCCCAACCGTCGTCGACCGGGTTCTCTCCCCCCATATCGATCCTGAAGCCCCTCAAAGGGTTGGATGACAATCTCTTTGATAATCTCGTGAGCTTCTGCGAACAGGACTATCCGGACTATGAGATTATATTCTGTCTCGAAGAAGCGAAGGACCCCGCTCTGAAACTGGCAGAAAAAATCAAGAAGATGTACCCCCACAAAAAAATCTCAATCGTTATAAAAGAAGGTGATTATGCATTAAACCCAAAGGTTAACAACCTCGTTGCCGCCTATAGAAAATCGCAATTTCCATACTTCCTGATCAGCGACAGCGATGTCAGGGTAGACAAGGATTATCTCACGGAAATAATAGAGCACATGGAAGATCAACGCGTCGGGCTGGTGAGCAACCTCATTCGTGGTATCGACAGCCGAACTATCGGAGCACTGCTGGAAAATCTGCATCTCAACTCTTTTGTTATCGGTAACGTTGCCCTGCTGACTACGTTTTTTAAGATACCCGTCGTCGTTGGAAAGTCTATGCTGATACGGAGAAAGACATTTGAGGAGATAGGAGGGTTTGATGCCGTGAAGAACGTCCTCGCTGAGGACTATATTATTGGGCAAAGGATGCACAAAAAGGGCGCGCGGGTGATCACCTCTGGCCACGTGATCAATGCTGTCAATCACTCGCGCACTATGAAACAATTCCTTAAGAGGCACGCGCGATGGGGAAAATTGCGATGGAAGCTCGGAGTGATCGGGTATGTCGCTGAGATCATAAGCAACGCCGTATTCATAGCGTGTCTCTCACTTGTCGTATTGGGGCCGACACCCCGCTCGATCGCCTTGGCTGCTGCAGTCTTTTGCTTAAAGATTGTGGGGGATTACGCCTTGGGCAAAAGGATACGATCTGCCCATCGCTGCTTTCATTATTGTATATCCCCCCTCAAAGATATCATCATAGGCTTCATCTGGTTTGTCCCCTTCATCAGCAGGACGGTGATGTGGAGAAGACATAAGTACAAAATTACCAAGGGCTCGGTACTGGTGCCACTGTAAACCCTTTGCCGATGAAAAGGCTTATAAAGAATGCTCTACCATCCCAACGCCACTCTATATCAAGCCACCAATCGTTCCCGCTCCGGGATTTCACCCCTCGTGCTGATGATTATCTGTTCCGCAGGTATTGATTTACCTGCCAGCTCCATCCCTTTTTTAATAATCACGGGCAGCCCCTGACAGCAGGGTACCTCCATTACCACTACGGTGATCCCCTTGATATCAGCCGTCTTGAAGATATCGGCAAACCACTGTCTATGCAGAGTGACAACTTATCCCTATCAGAATAGGAGGAAATATGCTTTGACTTACGTCCAGGAGAGGTGTTATTTTTTATCGTAAAACAAAAACAGAGCAGAGACATTTCTAGAAAAAAAGGGGGGTGACCATGCGTACTTCATGGCGTATCTTTACGATATTCGACATCCAGATCAGGATTGACTCGAGCTGGATCCTTATCTTCGGCCTGATCACCTGGGCCCTTGCTGGACGCTACTTCCCCAGCCAGTATCCTCACTGGCCCCTTTTGCAGTACTGGCTCGTTGGCATCATCGCCAGCTTGCTGCTCTTCTCATCGGTATTGGCCCATGAGATGACCCATTCACTGGTGGCCCGCAGCAAAGGGGAAGAGGTGCGTAGCATCACCCTTTTTCTCTTTGGAGGGGTTGCCGAGATCTCCGAGGAGCCGGAGACGCCGGCCAAGGAATTCATCATCGCCTTAGTAGGTCCCTTATCGAGCATAATCATCGCCGCCCTCTTTTTTGGACTGTGGTATGGCATGCAAGGGATCAACGAGCCCGTCGCCGCCATGGCCCGCTATCTAGCTTTTATCAATGCTATCCTCGCACTCTTCAACATGGTCCCCGGATTCCCCCTCGATGGGGGACGGGTGTTGCGGGCTATTGCCTGGAGGGTGACGGGTAATCTCAAACGGGCCACCCGCATCGCCTCCGTCACCGGAAATGTCATCGCCTTTCTCCTCATCATCTTCGGCATCTGGCAGATCTTGCGAGGTTTTTTCTTTAACGGCCTCTGGATTGCCCTCATCGGATGGTTCATCCACAGTGCGGCTGAACGGGGATACCGGCAGGTCCTCATGAAGGAGACGCTCAAAGATGTCAGGGCAAAAGACCTGATGGATACCGCATTTGAGACGATAGATAGCTCGATCTCCGTGCAGGAATTGATGGAGGATCATATCCTCAAAAAGAAGGAACGCTCCTTCTTGGTCACAGAGAGGGGCGGATTGGCGGGGATCGTCTGTCTGGAGGATGTCAAGGCCGTCCCCCCCGAAAAGAGAATGGATACCGAGGTCAAGAAGGTCATGACCCCTCGGGAAAAGTTAGAGGCTGTTGCTCCCGAGGCAGATGGGAATCAAGTCCTCGCCAAGCTGACCAGCAGCGGGATTAATCAGGTTCCGGTAGTACAAGGGGGCGAGATCAAGGGGCTGGTTTGTCGCACCGATATCCTGGACTTCATCCACCTCCGCTCCGATTTGGGGATGTAATGTAAGGGGGCCAAGGGAGAATACGCAATGGATATCATCATCCATACCGTTAATAACAGTCTGATGATCACTATGTTCGTCTTTGTGATGATGACCATGGTGGATTACCTCAATGTATTGACCGAAGGGAAAATGAATAGGCTGATCAGGGGGGGGCTCTTCAGGCAATACATCACAACTGCGTTTCTCGGGGCGACACCCGGCTGTCTGGGCGCCTTTATGAACGTCTCCTTTTATGTCCATGGTCTCATCACCTTTGGGGCGATGGTGGGAGGCATGATCGCCACCACCGGCGACGAGGCCTTTGTCATGCTCGCCTTGTTCCCCGGCAAGGCAGTTCTCCTCTTCGTGATGCTGTTCATCATCGGAATCATCTCTGCCTGGATTGTCGACAAGCTGGTGCCTGTTCTCAGGATAAGACCGTGCGAGGAATGCGAAGTACCTGTCCTGCATGAGGATCAGGGGGATTTGCGCATCACCGTGAAACAGGTAATGGATCATTTCCGAAAGATGTCTCTGACCCGCCTTCTCCTCCTTTTAATCCTCGGGATATTCATCGTCGGCTCTGCCTCAGGAGCCATGGGTCCCTCGGAGGGGGGTTGGGAGCGGATCACCTTCATCTCCCTGCTTGGCGTGGCCGTGCTTATAGTCGTCACGTCCCCTGAACACTACCTCCATGAGCATATCTGGGGTCATATTGTCAAGGGGCATCTGTGGCGGGTCTTGCTCTGGAGCTTTGGTGCCCTCGTGGCAGTAGAAGTGGGCCTGAAGTTCTGGAACCTCGAGGCCTTTGTGCAGGACCATATGACCTGGGTGTTGCTCGTAGGGGCCCTGGTAGCCATCATCCCCGAATCAGGACCCCATCTCATCTTCGTTATGTTGTTTGCCAAGGGCTTGATCCCGTTTTCCGTCTTAGTGGCCAGCTCCATCGTTCAAGATGGACACGGTATGCTCCCCTTGCTGGCTTATACCATTAAAGACTCGATCTTGATCAAGGTCTTCAACTTTGTGATCGGCTTGGGTATCGGACTCGCCCTGTATTTTCTAGGGTTTTAACAGAGCTGAAGTGAAGGATTGTTGAAGCGACAGGGCTAACATGATACGATGAAACCTTGATTTTGTTCCTGGCAAGGCATAACCTAATTTTTAGACTCATACATGCAAAAAGCACATGAGCTGTCAAACCGGATAGCCAACGGAGGAGCATAATGAAAAATGGACTCCTGCTTGAAGTGAAGGATCTCCACGTATCAATAGGGAAGAAAGATATCCTCAAGGGGGTGAACCTCTCCATAAAGAAGGGGGAGGTCCACGCCATTTTTGGGCCGAATGGTTCGGGGAAGACCACCCTCTTGAATGCCATGATGGGATTTGCGGGCTATACTGTCAAAGGGAAGATCATTTTTGGTGGAAAAGACATCACCCATCTCCCGGTAAATGAACGGGCGCGGATGGGCATTGGGATGTCCTTTCAGCGCCCGCCGGCCATCCGGGGAGTGAAGCTCCGAAGACTGATTGAGATCAGCGCCAAAGGAAATGGTAAATTCTTGGAGGGGTATGCCAAAGGCCTCAATCTTGTGGATTTCCTTGAGCGGGAGGTCAACGTCGGTTTTTCAGGCGGGGAGATCAAGAGGGCGGAACTCCTGCAACTGATCCTCCAAAATCCAGACCTGGTCTTTCTGGATGAGCCTGAATCGGGGGTGGATCTGGAGAACATCGCACTGATCGGAGAATACACCAACCATCTGCTGGGGAGACAAAGGGAGCCCAACAAAGAAAAGACTATGAAGGAGCTGTATCGGGAGAAAAAGAAATCTGGTCTCATCATCACCCACACCGGCCACATCCTCGACTACGTGAATGTAGATGTGGGGTATATCCTCATGCAGGGGCGCATCGCCTGTCAGGCCAATCCCAGGGACATGCTCCATACCATCAGGGAGTGTGGGTTCGGAGAATGTTTTCGCTGCTTCCGCGGGGAGACAACCAGTGTCAAAAGCCAAAAAGACTGAGACACAGCCGGCAGGCGATCTGGACCTGAGCATCTATCGAGAGGAGACGGGAGAACATCCACCGCTTGACGATCTCTCGCAGCTCTCGCCTGAAGACCGGCAGGTCCTCCTGATGACTGGTGTGGATCCATCCGGCAAGGAGCGATCCGGGAGCTTCTTTCAAAAGGACCACTCGGTGATCCACTGTCAAACAGACTTTGACGGTGCGGAGATCATGTCCGCTACCGTAGCCCGGGAAAAATACGATGGCCTCACGGAATATTGGGGGAAGATCGTACCGCCGGACAAAGATGTCTATACTAAGCGTGCGGAGGAACACCAGGAACATGGCTATTACATCCGTTCCCTCCCAGGGGCCAATGTCCACTATCCCCTGCAGGCCTGCCTCTATCTTACCGAGGACAAACTTGCCCAGGATGTCCACAACATCATCATTGCCGAGGAAGGATCGAATCTGAATATCATCACCGGCTGTGCCACCGCCCCTGGTGTGCGTTCTGGCCTGCATGTCGGCATCTCGGAATTTTTCGTCAAAAAGGGGGCGACTGTCTCCTTTACCATGATTCACAACTGGGCGGAAGAAATGGCGGTGAGGCCCAGATCGGCCGTGATCGTAGAAGAAGGGGGGACCTTCATCTCCAATTATATCTGCCTTGTGCCTGCCAAGAACCTCCAGATGTATCCCGCAGCTACACTGAAGGGCAAGGGGGCAATAGCGACCTTCAATTCGGTGCTGTTGGCCAGGCCCGGTTCCTTTATGGATGTCGGTTCCCGGATAATATTGCAGGGAGAGGGGTGCCGGGGAGAGGTCATCTCCCGCGTCGTATCGACAGGGGGAACCGTCATTGCCAGGGGCCACTTGGTTGGTGAGACCCCCGGCATCAGGGCCCACCTCGAGTGCAAAGGTCTGCTCCTCTCCGATAAAGGCCGGATTCACGCAATCCCTGAACTGGAAGGCAAGACATCCGATCTGGAGATGTCCCATGAGGCGGCCGTAGGAAAGATCGCCCAAGAAGAGGTCGAGTACCTGATGGCCCGCGGGCTCTCGGAGCAGGAGGCAACAGCCCTTATCATCAAGGGATTCCTCTCCCTTGATATCGTCGGACTCCCCGCCGATCTAAAAAAAGAACTGGAGCGTATGATCGTGGAGACGGATACGGAGGCGATGTAACAAGGGTCATGAAGATACTGGCTATTGTGCAGGGAAACTATGGAAAACGGATGGCAGAGGCCTGGCAGACGCATGGCCCGGCCCAGTGGGAGATCGAGACCCTGGAGATTACCTCATCCTTGCCCACCATGATGGAGGACACTTCGGAATTTCTCCCTCGGGATATCCCGAAGGCGGATCTGGTGATCAGCCTTGGAGAACACCCCGGCGTGGCTGAGCTCCTGCCGGCAATCGTCAAGGCCGCAGAAGCCCGCGCCGTAATCGCACCGGTGGACAACCGTGCCTGGCTCCCCCCCGGTCTGGCCAAACAAGTGGAGAAGGACCTTCAGAAGATGGGCGTTCCAATCGTCTTTCCCGTCACCTTTTGTGCCCTTCTGGAGGGGGATTCTGATAATCCGCTCATTCAAGAATTTGCCCGGCACTTCGGTTACCCCGAGGTCGAGATCGGTGTAGAGGCCGACCGGGTCAAGGAGGCCCGGGTTATCAGGAGCGCCCCCTGCGGAAACACCTATTTCGTGGCCGAAGAGCTGAAGGGGACAAAGACCCAGGATGCGGAGGAAAAGAGCGGCATTCTGCATCACAATTACCCCTGTCTCGCCACTATGAACGTGGACTGGCAGTTTCATGATACCCTTATGCACCGGGCCGGCTACTTCACCAAGCAGGCGGTGAAGCAGGCCCTGAAAAAAACTACCAAGAGGTAGACGCGTGTTCGTACTCGGCCTGATGGGAAGTCCGCGCAAGCAAGGGAATACCGATCTCCTCCTTGACGCCTTTCTCGAGGGAGCACAGGCGAAGGGAGCGGAGATATTGAAGGTCGATGTCCCCTCCAAACACATCGCACCCTGCCAGGGGTGCCGGTTCTGTGAGAAGCAAGGCTTCTGTCGCCTACAAGACGATGACATGGGGGAGTTGAACTATCTGCTGCGCAGGGCTGATATAGTGGTCCTTGCCACCCCCATATTCTTTTACGGCCCGTCGTCACAGATAAAGGCGTTGATCGACCGCTCGCAGGCACTGTGGGCCCGGCGATATATCATGAAGCTGACCGACCCCAAGGCCCCTTTTCGCCAGGGCTTTCTGTTGGCAGTAGGGGCGACCAAGGGAAAGGAACTCTTCACCGGGACAAGCCTTATCGCCAAGTATTTCTATGATGCTGTCGGCGCGCACTACGAAGGTTTTCTGGGATTTCGGGAAATGGATGCCCCGGGTGCCATTGCCCGCCACCCCACCGCCCTTGCCGATGCGAGAGAAAAGGGAGAAGAGCTGGCGGGGATACTTGCCGGGCGAAAGCGCGCCCTCTTCCTGTGCCGGGAGAATGCCTGCCGCAGCCAGATGGCGGAGGCCTTCCTCCAGTACTACGGTGGAGAACTGTACGATGCCCAGAGCGCCGGCGATCAGCCCGCCCCAGAGGTCAACCCCCAGGCCGTCGAGGCCATGGCGGAGCGAGGTATCGATCTCGCCTTTCGCAGGCCCAAGGGGATGGAAGTAATTAACAACGAAGCCCTCCCCTTTGATCTCGTCGTGCAGATGGGGTGCGAGCAGAACTGCCCTGTGACGCCTACGGGCAGGGTGGAGAATTGGGAATTGGAGGACCCGGCAGGGAAACCCCTGGAGTTCATGCGCACCATCAGGGATGAAATAGAGAAGCGGGT
>CAYWLI010000064.1:10983-13801 GCA_964459135.1 uncultured Thermodesulfobacteriota bacterium
GGAATTCACCTAAGCAATCAAGCGGTCGAGAGAAACAAGGGAACAATTACTACATGCTAGATATCAGAGAGATTCTACAAAAGGCCATCGAGAGCGAAGTCACGTCCTACCAGGAATATCTGGAGGCAGCCCAAGAGGCTACTGACCCTGAGGCCAAATCCCTCCTTATGCAGC
This sequence comes from uncultured Thermodesulfobacteriota bacterium, assembly GCA_964459135.1. Taxonomy (GTDB): domain Bacteria; phylum Desulfobacterota; class B13-G15; order B13-G15; family RBG-16-54-18; genus CAYWLI01. The sequence continues at coordinate 11,158 of CAYWLI010000064.1, forward strand.
TGGCTCAGGACGAGGCACGACACCGACAGGTCCTGGAGACCCAACTCGCCCTCTTGTTGGAGGCGAAGGGAATACCAGAAAAAACGGATGCCTCGCGCGATCTCGAAGCAGAGAGCTGCGAGGTGGAATTGGAGGGGGCCAAACGGGCCACCAATGTGCTGGCCGAGGCCAAACGAGAGATCGAAAAAGCGCAACAGTCCAAAGATGAACTCTATGCCATGGTGACCCATGACCTGCGTTCCCCCCTCATCTCCATGGTGGCCTTTTCCCAAAAACTCCTCACTTCACTCAAAAACAAGGTCTCTGAAAAAGAATACCAAAAACTCCAATGGATCTGGAGCGAGGCCCGGAGGATGGAAGAATTTGTGACCAATTTCTTGGATCTGGCACGGCTTACTTCGGACAAGGTTGTGTTGGACTTTCAGCCGTTAGACCCACGTCTGATGGTCGATGAGGCACTCGAGCCCTTGCGCCCCCAGATCCAAGAAAAGAGGTTACACGTCGAAGTAACAATGGGCGGACTCCCAGAAATGGAGGCCGATGCGTGGGCCATGAAGAGACTCTTCATGAACCTCCTGACCAACGCAGTGCTGTACGGAAGGGCTGGGGGCACTATTGAGGTTGGCGGCGAAGAAGAAGATGGTATGATCCGCTTTTGGGTCAAGGACGACGGGCCGGGGATACGTGAGCAAGATCTTCCCCATATCTTTGAGCAGTTTCACACCACTGCGGCCGGACATAAGGGGAGTGGACTGGGATTGGCCATTGCCCGCCAGGTGGTGCAGACCCATGGGGGACGTATTTGGGTCGAAAGCACAGAAGGGGAAGGAGCCGCCTTTTACTTCACCCTCCCCAAGGCGCAAGGAGAACAGAAGAATAACTCCCCATAACGGGTCTGTCAATCACGATGTGAAATTCTGGAAACACAGAAAAATATATAACCCCCTCTCCCCTGTCGAAGATCTGGCCCAAGAGCCACTGGCCAAGAGGTCACCTTCGGCTTCGGCCGCCGTCTTTGTGGCGGGGGGAGAGAGAGGAAGGGTAAAAAGAGTACCAAGACAAGAGATGGATAAAACATATCTCAAAACACATTTGCAAGGAAGTACAGGATTCAAGGGATGCCCCACCGGATAGAAGTGGCCTTCAAGGAGGATCTCAGGGACCCCCTGGGTGAAAAGACAGCGGCCAGGATCAAACACGATTTGGGGCTTACGGCACAATCCGTGCGGACTATCGAGGTCTACACCATAGATGCCCCCCTTGACAAGGAGCGGCTTGAGTTCGTGGCCCAAGAGGCCTACACCGACCCCATCACGCAGAAGTGGTCCGTGGATCGCCCCTTGGCAACAGCATTTGATTGGGCCATCGAGGTGGGCTTTTTACCCGGGGTCACGGACAATGTGGGGCGGACTGCCCGGGAGGCCCTGGAGGCCTGTTTAACAATCCGTTTACAGGAAGATCAAAAAGTCTACACCTCCCGCCAGTACCTGATCAAGGGGGATCTCTCCCGTGCAGAGGCCGAGCGGATCGCCACGGAGCTGTTGGGCAACCCCCTGGTGAATCGCTTTGAGATCAGGAGCCGCGAGGAATGGGATCCTGAAAAAGGGTTCGGCCCTCTCGTCCCCAAGGTAATTGGCTTGACCGGCGGAAGGGTGGAGCAATTCAATCTTGAGATCACTGACGCGAAACTCCTCTCCCTGAGCAGGGATCGCTTGCTGGCCCTTAGCCCAGAAGAGATGCAGGCCATCCAAGGCTATGTCCGAAAAGCGGATGTAAAAGAGGATCGCCAGAAGATCGGGGTGGGGGAGAAAATCACCGATGTAGAGCTGGAGGCCATTGCCCAGACCTGGTCGGAACACTGCAAGCACAAGATATTCCAAGCCCGCATCACCTACATCGATGAGGACGGCACAGAGGAGATAATCGAAGGGCTCTTCGACACCTATATCAAGGGGGCTACGGAGGCCATCAGGCGTTCTTTAGGAAAGAACGATCCGTGCCTCTCGGTCTTTACGGACAACGCCGGGGTAGTAGCCTTCAACGATGCATGGAGCCTCTGCTTCAAGGTGGAGACCCACAACACCCCCTCTGCCCTCGACCCTTACGGCGGGGCATTAACGGGTATCGTGGGGGTCAACCGGGACCCCTTCGGCACAGGCAAGGGGGCCAAGCTGATCTTCAACACGGACACCTTTTGCTTTGCCCCCCCTGACTGGTCCGGCCCCTTGCCCGAGCGGGTGCTGCACCCCAAGAGGATCTTCGAGGGGGTCAGGGAGGGGGTGGAGCACGGAGGGAACAAAAGCGGCATCCCCACCGTGAACGGGAGCATCGTCTTTGACGAGCGGTATGTGGGCAAACCCCTGGTCTACTGCGGCACCTGCGGGATCATGCCCCGCTTAATCAAGGGTGAACCCTCGCATATAAAAGAGGCGCACGCAGGTGACCTGGTTGTGATGGTGGGGGGGCGCATCGGGAAGGACGGGATCCACGGGGCCACCTTTTCCTCTGAAGAGCTCCATGAGGCCTCCCCCACCAGCGCCGTCCAGATCGGGGATCCCATCACCCAGAAGCGGATGACCGATTTTCTCCTGCGAGCCCGTGATCGCGGCCTCTACACCGCCATTACGGACAACGGGGCAGGCGG
>CAYWLI010000065.1:0-13462 GCA_964459135.1 uncultured Thermodesulfobacteriota bacterium
GAAACCCCTCATTCAGTACGTGTATGAGCGGGTAAAGGCATCATCGGCCCAGCAGATCATCGTCGCCACTGACGATGAACGGATAGTTGCCTCAGTAAAGGGATTCGGTGGTGAGGCCGTGATGACCTCACCCCACCATTGTTCAGGCACGGAGCGAGTAGCCGAGGTAGCAGCGCATATAGAATCAGACATCGTGGTGAACGTTCAGGGAGACGAGCCCCTCATCCAACCTGAGGATATCGACAGGGCCATCGCACCGTTCTCGCACGATCCATCGATTATGGTAACCACTTTGATCACCCCCCTGCTGAACGGGACCGACCTCTACAATCCCCATGTGGTCAAGGTCGTCGTGGATCAGGATGGATTCGCCCTCTACTTCTCCCGATCACCCATACCCTATCCCCGCACCGTACTGGAGAAGGCTGGTGATGAGCAACTCAAAGAAATCGAAATCATCAAACTGTTAGATAAAAAGGAGTTGAGGGGTACGTGGCAACATATAGGCCTGTACGCCTTTCGACGGGATTTTCTGCTGAAGCTAACAGCCCTTTCCCCCAGCACTCTGGAAAAACAGGAAGGGCTGGAACAACTCAGGATATTGGAAAACGGATACAAAATTAAAACCGTTATCATATCCGCCCCCTCCATCGGTATCGATACCCCCCAGGACGTAGAACGATTTAAGTCGCTGATCTAATCTCTTGAAGGATCTCTTGGGTCGCCTTGAGGGGGTCTGGTGCCTCTCGAATAGGACGGCCGATGACCACATAATCGGCCCCTGCCTCAACCGCCTCGTGCGGAGTCATCACCCTGGCCTGATCATGTCGCGCTCCCTTGTGCAACCGCACACCAGGAGTAACGACCACCATATCCTCACCGCAGGACTGGCGCAAAGGCTTGATCTCTATGGGGGAGGCAACCACCCCATCAAGCCCTGCTTGTTGAGCCAGCGTGGCCAGTTGAACGACTTCTTCTTCTAACGGTTTGGCAATACCTACTGCTCGGAGGTCTCTCTCACGCAGGCTCGTTAACACCGTAACGCCCAATACCAGGGGGGCTGGCAACCTCTCCTTATGAGCCACTTCCCGGGATGCCTCTACTGCCGCGTGCATCATCTCTAAGCCTCCAAGGGCATGGAGGTTGAACATGGATACCCCGAGTCGCGTCGCCATGGTTGATGCCCGAGCCACCGTCGCCGGGATATCATGATATTTTAAATCCAAAAAGATCTTGCCACCCCTCTCTTGAACCATTTCCACCACCTTCGGCCCCATCCAGGTAAAAAGCTCTTTGCCTATCTTGAAGCCCCACACCCAATCCCTCAGCTCGTCCACAAACCGTTGAGCCTCATCCCAACTCCCCACATCTAAGGCGAAGATGATCGGGTTGGCTACTCTCGATTTCACAGCCCCTCCTCTTGGTTACAATCTCCTATTAACAATGTAGAGATCAAATATCACCGTTGTCCAGGGCTTGAGCAAAGGCCTCTACCATATGTGGATCAAACTGGGTACCGGCATTCGCGGTAATCTCTGCAACCGCTGTGCTTCTACTCATCCCTTTTTGATACGATCGTTCATGGATGATGGCATCGAAGGTGTCGGCTACTGCGATGATTCGAGCGATCAGAGGGATTTCTTCTCCCTGGAGACCCTCTGGATAGCCGGAACCGTCGTAATGTTCATGGTGATATTGTATCCCCGGAAGGATAGGCCGTAATTGTTTGATATGCCCCACTATCTCTGCTCCGGCACGGGGGTGCTCCTTCATGATCTCCATCTCCTCCACGGTCAACATCCCATTCTTGCTCAGGATATGATCAGTAATCCCCACTTTCCCTATGTCATGGAGGATGGCCGCGAGCGTAAGCTGCCTCTTTTCTTCCGGAGTTAAGGGCAGATACTTGGCTATTGCCATACAGATCTTCAAAACCCTCTGGGGGTGCCCTCCCGAGTAACTGTCCCTCTTTTCAATGGCCTCTGAGAGACCCTCAACAAGCTTCCGGGCCATCTCGTTCAATTCCTCATACAATCGAGCGTTGTCCAGGGCGATGGCGATTTGATGCGCAAAGGATTGAAAGAGCTCGAGGTCATCTTCGGTGAACGTACCCTCCCGTTTATTGATACCCTGAATAACCCCGATGACATCCTCTTTGATCCGCAAGGGGACACAGATGATATTATGGGTGATGAAATCGGAGGTCTGATCGACATCTTTAAAAAAACGGGGGTCCTCAACGGCCTGGGGGACGATGAGTGGTTCACCATGCACCGCCACCCACCCGGCAATTCCCTCCCCCATCTTGAGCTGAAACCGTTTTACAATTTCACCCTTTTCCCCCAAAGCCACTTCAAAGAATAGTTGTCCTTTATCGTCCTTCAAGAGGAGGGAGCTGGTCTCACAGTCGAGAAGTTCCGTTACCGCTGTTATAGTCCTTCTCTTTACGTATTCAAAATCAAGGGAGGAATTAAGGAGACCACTGAGTTTGGTCAGTATCTCCAACTTGCTGCACCTTTCCTGTGTCCGCTTCAGCTCGCTCTGAACGCTCGTAACATCCTGCAGTCCTTCTTCTGGGGATATCCGGTTCTTGGTCAACGTACTGTTCCTCCTCTCAAGCCGCCTCGAGTTCCTGCAAGACAATCTTCTCCTCGGAAAGGGCCAATACCTTGAAAGCGGCCCGCAAGACCTTTTGTTCACCGAAGATGTTCTCCAGACGCCACCTATCCCCGTCAGATTCGATAAGATATACAGATTCCAAGAGGAGTTCCTCCTCGCCGTTCTTTTCAAGATAGACATGTGCCTCACACATCGATCTTCTCCTTCAACTCCTTCGAAATAAGATCTTCTACCAGATGGGGGAGCGGTTGAGGGATCACACCGACAATGGATACCTTTTCCTGTGAAAGGGGGAGCAAAATCTTTGAGGCAGGGCTGGAGGAGATGGCCTCGGCCATCAAGGGGGTGAGTTCACCCATCATGGCGTTGGCCATCACGATGCTAATGGGACCGATGATATAGTCGGCCTGAGGGACCATCCGTACGATGGCATTTTCCCCGGTGGCACCTCGATTGGCCCTGGCCTTCATCATGGCTGCAGTGGCGATGGAATTGGTCCCCAGGGCAATAATCTCCACCCGCTCACCAAATTCTTCTTTGATCCGCTTGACGATGGTACTCCCAATCCCCCCTCCCTGCCCATCAATGACGCATATTGTTACCTTCTTGGGAGCCATTACTTCCCCTCTTCTTTCTCTATTTCACCAGTCATGGGGACGAAGACGACATCTGAAACCAGCTGTTTCTCGATCTTCCCTGCCCTCTTGGTGAGCACGGTAAGGGATTGGTGAAAGGGTTCCTCACCTAAGGGCAGGATCATCCTCCCCCCCTCCCTCAGTTGCTCTACCAAATGCTCAGGGATCGTCGGCGCAGCACAGGTCATAATGATGGCATCATAAGGGGCGTATTCCTCCCAGCCATAAAAACCATCACCGCTCTTTACCCACACATTGGTATAGCCCAATTGCCGCAGGCGCTCTTGGGCGGTAAGGGCCAACTCCTCAATAATTTCAATAGAGTAAACTCCCTTCACCAACTCAGCCAAGACAGCGGCCTGATATCCTGATCCAGTACCTATCTCCAAAACCTTATCGTCAGGTTTCAGGTGGAGGTGATAGGTCATGAGGGCAACAATATAGGGCTGTGATATGGTCTGCCCTTCTCCGATGGGTAAGGGGCGATCCGCATAAGCCATGTGGCGATAATCCTTCGGGACAAAGAGGTGGCGTTCCACCTTCAACATGGCCTCCAAGACCCTCGGATCATCGATCCCCCGTCTTTGAATGTCCTCCGTGACCATCTGCTGGCGGGCAGCCTGGTAGAAATCCTTATCTCCCTTCTGAGCAGAACAGGTGAGAAAAAGCAAAGAAGCAACGATTATAAAACTAACCTTAGCGATGGGATCCATGGCCATTTAAGAGGTATTCACCCTTGACATTGCTCAGGGCGGCAAAAATGTTCTTCTTTATCCTCTTGTCCATCTTACTGAGCTCTCCCAACAGGTATTTTATCTGCCCCCTGCGGGTCGTACCACGCGTGGGGCATCCATCCTTTACCTCGGGGAAGTCACGAAATTGAGCGTAGGCACGAACCGTGTCCTCCTCTACCAGGGCCAAGGGCCTGATAATGGTGAGTTTCCCACCAAAAAGTACCTGATGGGGAATCATGGTGCTTATCTCACCACCGAAAAAGGTGTTGAGCAGAAAGGTCTCTATGATGTCATCTTTATTATGCCCCAAGGCTACTTTATTACATCCGAGCTCATGCGCAGTCTCAAAGAAGATTTTTCGTCTCATCCGCGCGCAGAGAAAACAGGGGTTTCCCCGATTGAAGCTGCTCTGGGCCAATGGTCCGATCTGAGTCTTCTTGAGGACATAATTCCATCCAAGATCCCTCATGTACCCCTGCAATGCCTCAAACGTGACGCCTGCGTATCCGAGATCAACCGTAAGCACCTTCAACTCATAGTTGATGGGCACACGTGCCCTCCGTTCATTCAGGATGTTCATCATCACCATGCTGTCTTTACCCCCTGAAAGGGCTACCAGTATCCTGTCCCCATCTTCGATCAGGCGATAGTGGTGTATCGCCTTTCCAACCAGACGCCTTATTTCGCGCTCGAGGTAGGCCATCCCTCCTCCAAAGGGCACTCAGCACAGTGGGGTTTGGTCTTACAAAAGGTCTTGGCCAATTGGACGAAAAGGGCGTGATATTCCTTGTACAGTGAAACATCCTGGGGAAGGCTTCTCATAAACAGACTCTGAATATCCCCGTATGATGTACCATCGGTGATCATGCCGTGTCGCGATAATATCCTTCTGGTATAGGCGTCAACCACAAAAATCGGCTTTTCCCCTGCATAGAGGAGGATGCTGTCGGCCGTCTCTGGACCGATACCCTTAATTGTGAGGATCTCTTCCCTAAGGCTCGAAAGGGGTTCTGAAAACATCTTCATGAGATCCCCCCCATATCCCCCGTCAAGGAATTTTATGAGGCTCTTGAGTCTCTTGGCCTTGACATTATAATATCCTGCCGGACGGATGAGCTCTGCTAATCTCGCTTCATCTATACCCTTTAACCCCAGAGGTGTAAGCACGCCCTCTTTTTTGAGGTTCTCTATGGCACGCTCCACATTCCTCCAGGCCGTATTCTGTGTCAAGACAGCCCCAACCATAACTTCAAAAGGAGTATCTGCTGGCCACCACCCCTGTTCCCCGAAAAAACTCAATAACGTATGGTAAATAGACAATAATTCCTTCAAAGCAACTCTTTCACATGTAACAAAAGGTTAACACAAGGAACAAAATATTTCAACTAGGGGAAAAACTCGCAAAAGGAAGCCAAAGAAGCATGAAACAAACAAGACTCATTCTTGCGGATGTCTTGTTATGAATGGGGCGATCATTGTGCATACGTACGAAGAATAAGTTGCTTCGGGGATTCAAAATATGGTAGTCAACAGAGGAAAAGAATTTTTGTACTTATAAGGAAATAGAGGTGCACGAGCAGCGGGAAATAGTCAGGGCCACCGGGGTAATGAGTTCTGCAACCCTTATGAGCAGAATCCTGGGGTTGATCAGAGATATAGTCATTGCAGGCTTCTTTGGTGCTGACAGAGTCACTGATGCCTTTTTCATAGCATTTGCGATACCGAATTTGCTGAGGAGACTCCTCGGTGAAGGAACACTCACGGCCTCATTCGTACCCGTCTACACCGACTACTTGACCCATCGTCCACATGAGGCACCACAGGTTGTCAATGCCATCACCACCGTCGCGGCCTCCCTCCTGATTATATTGACCGTAGTAGGAATCGCCTTCACACCGTTGATTATCAAGATCCAGGCCTACGGATGGGTCAAAAATGATCCTGCTCTGATCAGTCTCACCATTACGCTCGCGCGCATATGCTTCCCCTACCTTTTCTTCATTGGCCTGGTGGCCTTGGCTATGGGAATACTCAATTCTCACCGCCACTTCCTTGCCCCAGCCCTCGCCCCCTGTCTGCTCAACATCTCCATTATCGCCTGTGTTCTCTTCTTGAGTCCCAGGATATATCCCCCCATATTGACCGCGGCCCTGGGGGTATTCCTTGGGGGCTTAACCCAGTTGCTTCTCCAGATTCCATTTCTACGTGCCAAGGGGATAACCTTTAAAATTAAGTTCGATCTTCACCATCCGGCGGTGCGACGCATCGCCCTCATGATGGCTCCCATGATGTTAGGTATTGCGGCCTTTCAGTTCAACCAGGTAGTGAGCCGGCTGTTAGCTTCTTTCCTCCCAAAGGGAAGTGTTTCTTATCTCTATTATGCCGATCGAATCTTCGAACTCCCTCTAGGGCTTTTCGGTGTTTCTCTCGGAGTAGCGCTCCTGCCCAGCTTTTCACGGTTGGTGGCCCAGGGAAAGATGCAGGAGTTCAAAAAAACAGTGAACCTTTTTCTGCGGATGAGTTTCTTCATCTCCATACCCGCCATGGTGGGGCTCATCATCCTCCGCATCCCCATCATTAACCTCATTTTTCAGCAAGGGGCCTTTACCTACCACAGCACCCTCATGACGGCGCAGGCCCTGCTCTGCTATTCCTTAAGCATTTGGGCATACGCTGGCATCCAGGTCCTCTCCAGGGCCTTTTACGCCGTCGAGGACGCCAAGATTCCATTCTTAACGGCCATCGTGGCCGTGGTTGTCAACTTCCTGTTGGGAGTAATCCTGATGTTTCCGTTGAAACACGCCGGGTTGGCCCTCGCCAACTCCTGCGCAGCTATCGTCAATGTGGCTCTGCTTACTTTGTTCTTTCACCGCAAAACAGCTGGACTGCGCTGGCAAGAATTGTTTTCATCCCTTTTCACAATAGCATTGGCTCTCATACCCATGACCCTCGTGGTTATCCTTATTGAAAGGGCGTATACGTGGACGGAAAGTGGAGGTTATGCGGTGAAGATACCCCTGTTAGGTGGCGGGATTATCGTAGCAACAGCTATTTTCTTTTTCTGTTCGTATCTCCTGAAAAATCGAGAGTTACGATTGTTATGGGAGGCTATGAAGAACGGGCGCGACCGGTAAAAGCCTTCTTCAACTCCTCAGGAGTAACGGTAGCGGTACCCACCTTGCCTACCACGATCCCGGCAGCATAATTGGCCAAGACCGCCGCCTCGGGAAACGTGCTCTCAGCGGCCAGAGCCAAAGTCAGGGCACTAATCACCGTATCCCCCGCCCCGGTAACATCGTAGACCTCCTTGGCCACGGTGGGAACTGCGGTAACCGCTCCGTCACGTTCAAAGAGGGCCATCCCTTCCTCCCCCCTGGTGATGAGGATTGCCTGGCTGGCGAACCGCTCCAACAATTGGTTGCCTACTTCCATGAGCGACGCTTCGTCCCGTATCTCTTTGCTGGCAGCTGCCTCGGCCTCAGATCGGTTGGGGGTCAGAATGGTCGCCCCTGTGTAGAACGCAAAATTATTCACCTTGGGGTCGACAGCCACCAGCTTCCCATCGCTCCTCTTTCTATTCATGACGAAATCCATCAGGTCCGGTATGATCAAACCCTTGCCGTAGTCTGCAATAATGACCCCGTCGACCCGGCCCCAGTGTGTATCGATATAATCGATAAGTTGCTCCTGGCTTTGTGTGCTGATAGGGTCCCGACTTTCCCGGTCAAAGCGGACTACTTGCTGGCTATGAGCGATGATCCTCGTCTTGACCGTCGTCGGCCTCCCCTCCTCCACCACAAGCCCTCCCCTGTTGATCCCTTGCTCGGTGAGGAGCTCCTTTATCTTCTCACCCATCCGATCGTCACCGATCAAACCGGCCAACAGCACCCGCCCGCCGAGGCTATGGACGTTATGCACCACATTGGCAGCGCCCCCCAGCATAAGGTTCTCATGAGTGACAGCGACCACCGGTACCGGGGCCTCCGGGGAAATTCGAGAAACCGTCCCCCAGATAAACTCATCGATCATGATGTCCCCCACCACCATGAGGGTGGTCTTTTTGAACCGCTGCACGAGCTTACCAACATCAATGTTACCGCGGATCTGTTGTAACATATCTCACCTCTCTCAAGCCTTCATGGGATGGACAGGACCTGAGGTGCCAGAGCAAGAGCCGGCAGTAGGTCCTCCAGCGCTTCCGATACCGAAGTTTCCAGAGCAAAAAAGAATTGCCCACTATCTCTCCTATGAGGCGCAGTATCAATCCCAGTTTTAAGAGCATCATGTTCCCCCTCCCCTGCCACTTGGTGAAAAACCGATATCGAGAACGATAAAACTCTATCTTTGCCTCAGCCTTGGCCATTGCGGCGCTCGCCCCCTGGAGGTGAATGATTCGGGCGTGGGGCACAAAACTAATTCGCCAACCCTGCTCCCTCATCCGCAAGCACCAGTCGGTCTCCTCCATAAAGAAGAAATACCTCTCATCTAAGTTCCCCACGTCATCGATGGCCTCGCGCCGGACGATGATACAAGCACCCACCAGAGAATCCACGTCTATGGGAAAAGGATACTCCCGCTCTTTCCCCGGATAGTAACGGGGGAACAGGGTCCGCAGCAGGCGTCTGTTGAGCAATTCCGTTGCCAAAGATGGAAAAGGGGCAATGGAGTTCTGCAGTGAGCCATCCGCGTTGATCAACTGTCCGCCTGCTATACCCACATCGGGGTTATCCTCCATAAAGGCCACTAAGGCTTGCATCGCCCCCTCCTGGATTCTTGCATCGCTGTTCAATAGCACGATATAGCGCCCCCCTGTTCGGTTCAGTGTCTGATTGACGGCCCGAGCAAAGCCCTGGTTTGAGTCATTGAGGATGAGCTTGACCTGGGGGAAGGTCTTTTTAACGGCTGTCGAACTCCCATCCTCCGAACCATTGTCCACTAAGAATATCTCATACTCATAACCATGAACAGTATCAACAATGGAGCGCAGGGCCTCCAGAATGAGCTCCTTGGTATTCCAGTTTACCAGGATAAACGACAGATCGAGCTCCATCAGCCAATAAACTCCTTGAGCTCGCCTGCTACTTGCTCTACGTCCTCACGGCGCAATTCCGGGTACAGGGGGAGGCTCAGGATCTCCGCAGCTACCCGCTCGGTCACCGGGTAGGTCCCTTCGCTGAGCCCCAGGTAGCCATACGCAGGCTGCAGATATACGGGGGTAGGATAGTGAATGCCCGTTACGATCCCCGTGTTCCCCAAATGCTCCCGCAGGCGATCCCGCTCGGTGCACCTGATGACATAGAGGTGATAGACGTGGGTACTCCCCTCTCGGATCGTCGGACGCACCACCCCCTTTGCATCCTGCAGGAGGGTATCATAGAGCGCAGCCCGTTCCCTCCGTTCCTGGTTCCATCGGTCGAGATGGCGCAGTTTCACCCGCAGGATGGCGGCCTGCAGGGTATCCAAACGGGAGTTCATACCTTCTATTTCGTGGCTGTACTTCTGCCTGCTGCCGTGATCCCGCAGCAGCATCACCCGCTGAGCAATCTCTTCATGATCCGTCACCACCGCCCCGCCCTCACCATAGGCCCCGAGGTTCTTGGTGGGATAGAAACTAAAACAGGCCACCGTCCCAAAACCCCCTACCTTTTTTCCCCTATAGAGCGCCCCATGGGCCTGAGCCGCATCCTCTACCACCAAGAGTTTATGGCGCTCGGCGATAGCGAGGATGGGCAGCATATCCGCTGGCTGTCCATAGAGGTGCACCGGAATGATGGCCTTGGTCCTCTCAGTAATGGCCGACTCGATCTGACCTGTGTCCATAGTATAGGTCTCAGGATCGATATCGACGAAGACCGGTCGAGCCCCGGTCAACGTAATGGCCTCTGTCGTGGCGATAAAGGTATTGGGAACCGTTATTACCTCATGACCGCTTCCCACCCCGCAAGCCAGCAGGGCGAGGTGCAGGGCCTCGGTCCCACTCCCCACCCCCACGGCAAACCGCACGCCGCAGTATTGGGCGAACTCCTCCTCAAACCACTCAACCTCTTCTCCCCCTACAAATATCCCTTTCTCCAAGACCCCATCGATGGCCTCCTGAAGCTCATCTTTAATCTCACGATACTGGTGCTTAAGATCAACAAAGGGAATGCGCATCTTGCAAAACCTCATACACAGGGGCAAAAGAAAATTCCGCCAGCAAACGCTCTACCTTGGTCTGTACCGTATCAAGGTTGTGATACAGTGCATACCTCCCCTTCCAGCCCAATGGTAACCGCGGGAGCTCTGTGTCCAGCTCCCATGGATGGAGATAGATAACAGCGGGAAGACCCCTTTGGTTCAAGCTCTTTATGCAGAAACGGATAAACCAATAGGGCAACGTCCTGAGATAAAGCCCGCCGGAGAAAGGGAGCCGAAAGCGTCCCATCCGCATAATGGATGGTGGCACTTCGATGATCTCGGCCTCCGCCCTCCGATGTATCAGGGGATTGGAGCGATGCATCCCCTCCAAGTAGGACTTGGCCGGGAGGATACTGGAGTCGTATTGAAACCCCATATCTGCCAGTATCCTCAGGGCCCAGAGGGATCTCTGGGTAATGGACCACGAGGGGGCGCGAAACCCCATGATCTTGCTCCCTCCTATCTCCTCCAATAGGACCTTTGCCGCGTGGGTCTCACGGCGAAACGCCTCCTTTCCCTGTTCGTAGACGAGGCGGTGATGATAGCCGTGCAACCCGAGCTCAAAGCCATCCTCCCCCAATTGCCTTACCAGGTCAGGGTATTGCTCAGCAACCTCCCCGAGGACAAAAAAGGTCCCCCCCTGACCAGCACCCCTCAGCAGTGCAACGAGCCGCTGCATCTGTTCAACCACCCTCCCCCCTAAGAGCTTACGTTGTTGAGAGGAAAGACGGAGATCGTTTCTGTGGAAGGCCTCCTCCACATCAACGGTGAAGATGTTTTTCACTGCGTTGACGCAAACCATTCGACTGTCCTGCGCAATCCCTCACCGAACTGGATTGCGGATTCATACCCCATAAACTTCTGTGCCTTTTCTACGCTAGCCAGGGAGTGTTTAACATCTCCGGGGCGGGGATCAGCGTATTCGATTTTCAGATCCGTATTGACGATCATTTGTAGTTCCTTTACCAATTGATTGAGTGAGGTTTGAGCCCCACCACCTACGTTGAACGTCTCACCGGCAATACCCTCAGCCTCACATGCCCGGAGGTTGGCCTGGACCACATTGGCCACAAACGAAAAATCTCTAGTCTGCTCACCATCTCCATATACGACCAAGGGTTTCTTCGCTAAAGCGGAGGAGATGAAAATGGGGATCACGGCAGCGTATAAGGAAAGGGGATCTTGCCGGGGGCCGAAGACGTTAAAATAGCGCAGGCTCACGGTCTCGAGGCCGTATACCTGGGAAAAGACCTGACAATAATATTCCCCGGCCAGCTTGGAGGCTGCATAGGGGGACAAAGGTGCCGGGGGAAAATCCTCTTTCTTCGGAAGGGTTGGGGAGTCACCGTAAACGGAAGAAGAGGAGGCATAGACCAGCCGTTTCACGCCGGCATCCCTGGCAGCCAAGAGGAGGTGGAGGGTACCATTCAGGTTGTTCTCCGTACTCCCTTTGGGATCTTGAATTGATCTGGGAACAGAGGGAATGGCAGCTTGATGCAGGACAAAATCGATCCCTTCCATAGCCTGTATAGTTGTCTCCTGATCCAGAAGGTCGCCTTCGATAAATTCTATCTCACGCATGAGGTGATGCAGGTTCTCGGGCTTGCCTGTCGAGAGGTTGTCGATCACTCTGACCTGTTCTCCCCTCTTGACTAGCTCTTCGGCGATGTGGGATCCGATAAAACCCGCCCCACCGGTTACGAGATACAATGATTCCATTAACACTCCTCAAAAAAGGGTTCTAGGGGTCGAGGATTCAAGAGTTAGAGTGTTTGTTCCGCAGAGATTTAATGAGCGCCTTGAGCATCCTCTCAACCTCCCCTATCTCTTGCTGAAGATCCTGGAAAGCGTCTGATTCAATATATCCTAAATCATTTGATAACATGATCTGGGTCTCCAACTCGCAATGAGAACCATACGCTATATATAATGCTTGCACATACTCCAGTGTCGTCTTCCTACCATACCCCTCTGCGATGTTCGATGGCACAGATACGGCAGCCCTCCGGATCTGTGATGTCAATCCATATCTTTCTTCATTAGGGAAATGTTTCGTAATCTTATAAATCATGATGCAAATCTGGTACGCCTTCTGCCAGACTTTTAAGTCCTTATAGCTCTTAAGCATTTCACTTTACCACTAGGACCCTTGACCACTTGAACCCTGTCGATGATGTCACAACACTCTGATTATAACTCTTCGGGTCCTCGGGCCGTCGAATTCGCAGAAAAACACCCCCTGCCAGGTCCCCAATGATAACCGCCCCCCCCTCACCAAGAGGGTCTCAGATGATCCGACAATGACCGCCTTGATGTGGGCATCGGCATTCCCTTCCATATGGCGGTAGCGGTCTCCTTCCGGGGCTAGTTCGCTCAGTTTGGCTATGATATCGGCCTTGACGCTGGGATCGGCGTTCTCATTGACGGTCACCGCCGCCGTGGTATGGGGTACCACAAGCACACAGATCCCTTCTCCTACCCCCGATTCCTCCACTACCTTTTCCACCTGCGGGGTGATATCGACCAGCTCATTTCTCGTTGTGGTCTTGACCTGTATCTCTTGTGTGATCACTGTATATCCCCCTCCGCCCCCCTCGCATCAAAGAGCTGCAAATCCCTGAGCACCCCCTCAAGACCCGTGACCTCCCCGATATGATAATCCGCCACGATCTGTTCCTTCTTCCCAACATAGACCGTGGTCATCCCCAATTCCCTGGCCGTCGCCAGTGTCGGCGGGTGGTCATCCAGGACAAGGCATTCAGCACCAGCCACCCCCAGATACTCCATCACCTTGTGAAAAGAAGAAGGGTGAGGCTTGGGGGTATACTCCATAAAAGCGATGTCAAAGATATGAGAAAAAAAAGGTTCTATCCCCAGCGAACGTATGACGCGGCGGGCATGCCGTTGCGTGCCGTTGGTGACGATGACCTTTCCCAAAGGGATACGGGACATCATGTGGGCAAGCCTCGTATCCTCTGCGAGGACCCCCTCGATATTCACCTCGTGCACGAATGCCAGATAGTCCTCGGGATCTATCCGATGATGATTCATGAGTCCCACAAGAGTGAAGCCGTATCGCCGCAGATAGCTGTGCCTCAAGGCGGCGGCCTCTTCGAGGTCCAGACCCAGCCTGGTACACAGGTACCCCTTTATTCTCTCCTCGATGAGGCGAAAGAGCCCACATTCTCGTGGATAGAGGGTATTATCCAGATCAAAGAAGATATACCGCGCGATCATCGTCCTCCTCAAAAATACGGCTGAACATTATAGGTCTTTTGCCGGGAATACGCAAGGGCG
>CAYWLI010000066.1:0-872 GCA_964459135.1 uncultured Thermodesulfobacteriota bacterium
GTCGATGTTTTTTGCATATTGGATGCCATATTTTTGACTTCGATGGTATTTCTAAGGCATTAATTTTTAAGAGGTTTAGTTACGAGGAAGGAAATAGAGTGGTGAATGAGATACAGGGAAAGACTCACTTTGTCTGTGATAGAGACAAAAATTGCCACCTATTATTATAGGTGGCAATTTGATAATCAAGAAGATGCAGGTGTTTTATTTCCGCAGATATGTGAAGCTCGCGTTCGGTCTGCCGACAAAACACGAGTGCGTAAAGCCATGACGCTTTATGATCTCAAGGGCCATCATCGCCTCAGACTTGTTGGCCCCAAAGTCAAACAAATAGTTACGCCCGTCGACGATCTTCCAACTCTTTTTGATACGCACAACAGAGATGGTTTGGAGGTTGAATGCAGTACAGTCTTCCCCTGCCAAACTCCCCACAGGCGCATTGCCGGATACCAGTAGATATTGAAACGATGGCTGAGGACGACCAACAAAGCAGGACTGATTCATGCCATAGTGCTTGATAATACGCAGGGCCTGTTCCGCCTCTTTGCCCTTCTGACCGAAGTCAAACATCAAGTGACGCCCATCAACGATCTGCCAACTCCCCCTGCTCTGAACAACCCTGGCTGTTTGGGGATTAAATGAAACACAATCCTCCTTAGTTGGCGTCTCGATGGGTAGAGGGGTTGGTGGTAGTGGTATTTCAGTTGGTGGGCCGATGGGCACTTCGCTTACCGGCGCGGTGATGCGGATTCGTGCGCAGGCGACATTATTATCTTCCTGCAGTTCATCTACCGTATTGCCGGCATCGACGTTGGCACAGATGTAGTACCAGCCTGGGGGTGTATTAGCGGGGATGCCGCCCCCTGTCTCGT
>CAYWLI010000066.1:972-4374 GCA_964459135.1 uncultured Thermodesulfobacteriota bacterium
TCGCTGCCTGCCACGGCAGAGCGCGGTGCGGTGATCGCCACCCGCAAATCGGGAAGTTTGGTTGGTTCCGGTGGTGCTTCACTTACGGGTGCGGTGATTTGGATTCGTGCGCAGGCGGCATTATTATCTTCACGCAGTTCATCTACCGTATTGCCGGCATCGACGTTGGCGCAGATGTAGTACCAGCCTGGGGGTGTATTAGCGGGGATGCCGCCCCCTGTCTCGTAGCGTCTGCTCTGCCGCGGTGATAGGTCTGCGGTATTGCTGATTCGTCCCCCCTTGAGCAAGACATCCTCATGGTAGGATGCGTTATAGGCGGCGAAGCCTGCAGGCACTGAGGTGTCTCGGGAGAGCACGACATCTACCATATAGCCATTTGAGCCGGCGCTCTGGGTGCCGAAGGCAATACCATTGCCATCATTGCGCCCCTGTATTGTCAGTTGGGAACCTATGTCGCTGCCTGCCACGGCAGAGCGCGGTGCGGTGATCGCCACCCGCAAATCGGGAAATGCGTTCGACGTCGGTTCACTGGGGGGTGGCTCCTCAATTACCACTGGAGTACAGGCAGCGAATAGCATAAGACCATAGATACTTATCACAACTGCGATAATTTTAAGTATCTGTTTATGCATGATTTCCTCCTTAGTTTTTACGTGCTTTTGATATGGTTGCCATGATGGTTCTGTACCCCTTGAAACAGTATCCTTGTATTTCACTCTATCACAATCATCCCCGCTTGGCAACCAACCGGCCCCTTGTGCAGGGGCCGGTTGGAGTGTATGCCTGAATAGTTTTTAAGGGAGTAGCCGTCTTTTTACCTATGCCTTCGTTGTCTAGCGTCAGGCCGCTCCTGGCGAGATTGAGGCTGGTCGCCCTGTCCAATCTTTGTCTGTTTCCGCACTGCCCCTTCTTGTTTTGCCCTCTGGTCTTGGGTTGTCTGGACCTTTGTTGGCTCTCGTCCGGCCTCTCGGTCCATTGACCTGGATCGGGGTTGCTGCTGCGTTCCCATAGGAGAAGGGCGTGCTGAGCGACTATTGGGATTGTTCACTGCCTGCGCCTCCCTCACCGTTTTGGTCTGGGTATTCACAGGGGACTTTTCTGCTTCTTTCTTTTTCTGGTTCACTTGCCCTGTGTTGGATCTGCGTATCGGAGCGGGTTGGATTCTTTTGTTCGGCTTTGGATCCACTGTGTCTGGTTTCTTTAACTGTTTTTTGACTGGTACCTGAATGGTATTTTCTCGATTCACTGGCCTTGCTCGCGATTGCTGTTTTGCTTGTTCTTTATGTGTTCCTATTGGCTTTTTCTTCAGATACCCTTGATTCGGATTTGGATTGACCTTGGTTTTGAATGCGCTGGGGGTTGTACGCTTCTTTTTTAATTGAACTTTTTTTTTCTGAATTGGCTGAGTCCGCACCGGAGGACGATGGGGTTTTTTGATCACGGACTTTGGACGGATTGTCTTTGTTATGTATACGTTCCGCTCTTTGAGTCGTTGGTGAATCAGTGGTTTTCTCTTGATCGGCGGATGTTTCACGTCCACGTGATAGATGACCGTATACCGCCGCGGTCCCCACCACGGATGGTGGTGATGCACTCGGATAATATTGACGAAGAACCACGGCCTCCAGGTGATCCAGTAAAAGGGACTGGGAATATCCCAGCATTCGTAGACGACATAGGTTTTCGGCCAGAACAGGGGGCCCCAGTAGTAGTAGTGATAGGCGTACTGATGGCGGGGCCACTGATCCCAGTAGTCGTTATAGGTACGGCGGACGATGGTAAGGTTGCCTGGCCTCGTCTCAAGAAAGACCAGGCGCACATCGCGTATATCGAGGCAATCTTGTCCCCCGGCCACAATATGCATCTCCACCGTGTCGTCTTCCACGTGACGGTTGCGGGGAACAATGATGGTTTCCGAGGTTCGTTCAGTTCGAAGGACGAACGTATCTCCATACATGGGGGCCTCTTCCTCCGCACCCAATGCCTCATACTTATCCCGATCAGCGCTCTTGATCCAGAGCCTGCCGGCTATTGTGTCATCCCGGGCTGCGTCACGATACTGGACGGTGATCTTCAGATACTGAGCCCAGCGAGGGACTTCGAAATAATAGATAGCGCTCGCCAGACCGGGTTCATAGGTGTCTTTGCCCTCCCATGCCGTCAGCCTGATGCCGTCGGGGAATACGGGGCTTTCGGTTACAGCGGCACGGCCCCGCTCAAGCCAATCGTCCATTGCCACTGCCTCTCGGAATCCTGAATCTCGGGAGCTAGAGCCATAGGCAAGCTCATAATCATACTGGGCACCAACGGCTGATTGCGCGCATATCAGAAGACTGAGCATCATACAACCGATGATAATATTTTTTGCCATTGTTTTCCCTCCTTGTTTTCATGCATATTATAGCAGCTCATCTTTTTTCTGTCTCTCACAACCCCTTATCATTTAGACCCCGGTACGACGAAAAGGTTTGTTTTGAATACCGCCTTTACTGTACTGTGTGCACACGGTATTGAATGTCACTGATTTAGACGTCCGTGTGGGGCCGATATTCGACAGCAATTGCCTGAAAAATGGGTCATTGGTGAAATCATGTCATGAACCGTGCCCCAGCTCCCGCATTGACACACCATCATTAATGCCATATAGTTTTATTTCAGCAAGGAGAAAGCGATGAGTAAAAAGATTCTTTTGTTGCGAGTCTGTTACTGGATTGGAGCTGTAGCTGACGCCTTATCTGCAATCATTATGTTGTCCCCAAAGTTGGGGGGATCCATGTATGGCATATCAGATTTCAACCCAGGGTATGAATATCGATATGCCATGGGACTGGGTGCCTCGTTAATGATAGGCTGGACATCTCTGTTAATTTGGGCGGACAGACGACCCGTTGAACGCAGAGGAGTCCTTCTCCTGACTGTATTTCCTGTTTTGTTCGGCTTAATCATATCGGGAATATATGCCGTAGCAACAGGCCTTATCCCTGCGGATAAGATGATTCCTACGTGGATATTCCAAGGGGTAATAACAGGACTCTATCTATTCAGTTATCTGTATACTAGGGATCTTAAAACAAATAGAACCTAAGGGGGTTACAAAAAGGGGTTCTATATTAAATTGTCATGTCTGAGCAAAGGGAGATAACCATTAATTCTTTTCCCACCCGCTGCCCTTACTGTGACGAGGTGGTGGAATATGGCGATCTTCAGCCTAGGGAGAACCGGATCAGGTGTGAGCATTGTCAACGGGAGTATATAAAGATCGTGGAACCACTGCAAGAAGCCCCTTTCAGCCCAGGCGAAAAATAGCTTCACAATATATGACCTGTAGGATTCTAGCCGCCCCCTACCATTCGGATATTTTTGTTGATGGGGTGTCACAAGGTGACACATCTCCCGTTTTAC
>CAYWLI010000066.1:4474-13429 GCA_964459135.1 uncultured Thermodesulfobacteriota bacterium
CATTCGGATATTTTTGTTGATGGGGTGTCACAAGGTGACACATCTCCCGTTTTACGGGACCCCGTCGTCCACAAAAATCATATTGAGGTGCGGGGCCGCATTCTGTAAATCTATATTGTGTCGCTTTGCGACATCCTGTTTTCCTTAGACTTAAATTCAAGGAGCAGGAGGATTGAACCCTGCGCAAGAACAGTGTATCCTCATAGTCAAGTATGCAGAACACTTCTAGAGATAGGCTCTTCGAGATCATAGACGCTATCGCCAACCCCTTGGCCCTCACCTCCAAGGACAACTTCTCCCGGCTCCCAAACATCACGGGGCTGGAGGGCCTGATTACCGGCCTGGCCCAGGAGGCCATTTCCCTCTCTCCGGATTCATCGATACAAACCAAGCTCAGGGCCCTGCACGAGCGCTTCGTCGGCTTTGAAGAGGCCACGGATGGTGCGAAAGAGGAGCGGATCCGGGAAGGGGAACAGTTGCTGGTCGAGATCAGGGAATTGCTGGCATCCTGGGGCACGGACAAAAAACCCTATCGTCAGGAAGAAATAGCCCCCTTGCTGAGGACCTCTATACAATACGTCAAAGGGGTCGGGCCGAAGATATCCCAGCTGCTCAAAAAGAAAGGGATAGAGACCGTAGAGGACGCTCTCTATAACCTCCCCCTCCGATATGAGGACCGCCGGGAGATCAGGCGGGTGGCTGATCTCAGGGTGGGTGATCGCTGTGTGGGGTATGCTGAGGTGATCGCGGCAGGGGAGGTGGTCTACCCCAAGAGCCGCCGCAGGGTCTATGAGGCCATCTTAGGGGACGACAGCGGCTTTATTACTGCCAAGTGGTTCCAGGGTATCAAGTACATCAAGGGACGCCTGAAAAAGGGGGATCAGGTCATCTTCTGTGGGGATGTGCGGGGGTATCGTGCACAAAAGGAGATTCACCACCCGGATTTAGAGTGGGTGGAGGGTAAGGAAGAAGATTCCCTGCACTTCGGGCGCGTCGTCCCGGTCTATTCTGAGACCGAGGGGCTTTATCAGCGCCGTATCAGGGGGATTATGCACCAGGTGGTCCAGGATGCCGCCGGCAAGGTCACGAGCCCCCTCCCCCCCCAGATGAGCGCACGATGCAACTTGATGCCCCTCTCCGAGGCCCTGTGCGAGGTCCACTTCCCGCAGGGGTATCTCGACATCGAGCGGCTCAACCTCAAGACGTCCCGCCCGCATCAACGGTTGGCCTTTGAGGAGTTTTTCTTCCTTGAGTTGGGCATGGCGCTGCGGCGCAGGGGTATCGCCCAGGAGGAGGGTATCTCCTTCGGTGTAGAGAGGACCCCCTCGGCTGATCAGCTTCTGAAAAGACTTCCCTTCACCCTTACGAAGGCCCAGGAGCGAGTAGTCGAGGAGATCAAAGGGGATATGACCGAGCCCCACCCCATGAACCGCCTGTTGCAGGGGGATGTGGGGAGCGGCAAGACAGCAGTGGCGCTGGTCGCCTCGCTCATCGCTATTGACAACGGCTACCAGGCAGCAGTGATGGCTCCCACCGAGATCCTGGCGGAGCAGCATTACTTGAACCTCAGAGAGTGGTTAGCGGGGCTGGATATCAAGCCCGTCCTGTTGACCGGGAGGATCAAGGGGAAGGAGCGGAATGAGCTCTATACGGCCATCGCTGAGGGTGACGCCCAGCTCGTGGTGGGGACCCATGCCCTTATCCAAGAGGGGCTTGCCTTTAAGAGGCTGGGCCTGGGGGTGGTGGATGAGCAGCACCGCTTTGGGGTGATGCAGCGGGCCCGCCTGAAGCGCAAGGGGATGGTGCCGGACCTCTTGGTGATGACCGCCACCCCAATCCCCCGGACTTTGGCTATGACTCTCTACGGCGACATGGAGGTATCGGTCTTGGATGAGCTCCCTCCGGGGAGGGCTCCCATCGTCACTACGGTCTATAGAGAAAAGGAGCGGGAAAAGGTCTACCGCAGGGTGGAGGAGGAACTGGCGAAGGGGAGGCAGGCCTACGTAGTCTACCCCCTGGTGGAGGAGTCTGAGCGGATGGATCTGCAAGACGCCACCCAGGGTGCCCGGCGCCTCCAGGATGAGGTCTTCCCCCGCTACCGAGTCGGACTTATCCACGGCAGGATGAAGGGTGAGGAAAAGGAACGGACCATGCGGGCCTTTCGGGAGAGAGAGATTCAGATCCTTGTTGCTACCACGGTCATCGAAGTAGGGATAGACTACCCTAATGCCACGGTCATGATGGTGGAGCACGCCGAACGGTTTGGCCTGTCTCAGCTGCACCAGTTGCGGGGAAGGATCGGGAGGAGTTCCCACCCGTCCGTATGCCTTTTGCTGGCCCCGGGGAGGGTCGGCACAGAGGCATGGCGCCGCCTCAAGGTCATGGAGGAGACCACAGACGGATTTCGGATTGCTGAGGAAGACTTGGCCATCAGGGGACCGGGGGAGTTTTTGGGGGTAAGACAGTGGGGGCTGCCCGACTTCAGGGTGGCCAACCTCATCAGGGATGTTCGCCTCCTCCAGCAGGCCCGCCAGGAGGCCTTCACCCTCATTGACCATGATCCGCAACTCAGCAGGGAGGAGCACCGTCCTCTCAGGGAGATTATACAAGTGAAGTGGCAGGCGAAGCTGGAGCTGGCTGCCGTGGGGTAGAGAACGCTTGACATACCACCCTTTTTTGTTATTAAATGCACAAGTTGTACATTAGGAGAAAAGGAGGTCCAATATGGCGACACAGGTTACTGTACCCATGGTAGGGAAAATCGTGGCTGTCAATGTGAAGGCAGGGGATCAGATTAAGGAGAACGATCAGGTGGCCACGCTGGAGGCGATGAAGATGGAGATGCCTGTTGTAGCCCCAGTTTCGGGGACTGTGAAGGAAGTCAATGTCAAGCCAGGGGATGAGGTAACATCTGATACCGTCCTGATGGTCATAGAGTAGGGAGGCAAAAATGGGGTATGAGAATATCCTCTATGAGGTAAAAGAAGGAATCGCCACCATAACCATCAACCGCCCCCCGTACAACGTCCTCGATATCAAGACCATGCGGGAAATGAATCAGGCCCTCGAAGAGGTCAAGAAGCGGCAGAAGGAGCTGAAGCTCCTCGTGATCACCCAGGCCGGGGATAAGGCCTTTTCCACCGGGGTGGATGTGAGAGATCACACCGCTGAAAAGATGGATGAAATGATCGAGGTCTTTCACAAAATCTTCCGGATCATGGCAACACTCGATCTTCCCACCCTGGCCGTGGTCAATGGGCATGCCCTCGGTGGGGGGTGTGAGGTTGCCATTTTCTGCGATATGGTTATCGCTTCTGAGAAATCACAATTCGGTCAGCCGGAGATAAAGCTGGCTGTGTATCCGTCCATGGTGGTTGCCTGGCTGTACAGGCTCATCGGTTTGAAGAAGGCCTTCGAGATCATTCTGACCGGTGACTCCATCGATGCGAAGGAGGCCGAGCGGATCGGGCTGATCAACCTGGCCGTCCCTGAAGAGCGGTTGGCCGAGGAGGTCGAAAAATTCATCAACAGGCTCGCTGATAAGAGCCCTGTTGCCCTCAAGTGGGCAAAACGAGCAACGCTGGCAGGGATAGATCTCGACTTTGAGCAGGCCCTGCAGAAATCCGAGGCTATTTACAAAGGGGATCTCATGAGCACCCACGATGCCAATGAGGGTCTCGTCTCCTTTATGGAAAAGCGCAAACCCGTCTGGAAGGGAGAGTAAGCGGAAAGTTTAGTATGATAGCGGCAGGTATCGACATCGGCTCTCTCTCCACCGAGACGGTTATATTCGATAAAGATAAGGGGCTGCTGGGGTATGCCATCGTCCTGACCGGGGGCTCCAGTAAGGATGCCTTACAGCTCTCTTTGAAGGAGGCCGCTGGGAACGCCAAGGTCAAACGGGAGGAGATCAAACGGATTGTCTCCACCGGCTGTGCCCGGGGGATCGCTGACCTCGCCGACCAAAAGATTACCGAGATCACCTGCATTGCCAAGGGGGTGAGTCACCTCTTTCCCGAGTGCCGTACCATCATCGACATCGGTGGACAGGATACCAAGGTGATCAGGGTGGATGAAAAGGGGAGGGTGCTTGAATTTGACATGAACGACAAGTGCGCTGCTGGCACCGGGAGGTTTTTGGAGGTAATGGCCAAGGCCCTGACAGTAGAGCTCGAACAGATGGGGGAGCGATCCCTCCAGTACCAGAATGAGCTTAAGATCAGCAGTATCTGTACCGTCTTTGCCGAGTCGGAGGTGGTCTCCCTCGTGTCGGAAGGGCATTTGGTAGAGGATATCCTCCATGCCATCCACAACGCCATTGCGGACAGGACACTCGGGCTCCTCGAGAGGATCGGGGAAGAGGTGGAGCCGCCGGTGGTCATGACCGGGGGGGTTGCCAAGAACATCGGCGTGGTTAAGGCCCTGGAAGCGAAGCTAGAGACCCCCCTTACTATCTATACCGAGCCGCAGATTGTCGGGGCCCTGGGTGCGGCCCTCCTCGCCTTGAATGGTTTCTGACGGGAAGATTCACCTTATTTAATCAAATAAATTTTAACTTCTTGCTTTAACCCTTCTGGAGAATCCTCAACTATGGGTAAAAAAGAAAAAAGCGGGATCTTTCAAAGGCTGCGGCAAGGCCTGGCCAAGACGCAGGGGTTGCTGGTCGGCGGGGCTGATGACCTGTTGCGGCCGGGGAGGGGCCTGGATGAGGCCCTCTACGAGGAGCTGGAGGAGGTCCTCATCGTGGCCGATGTGGGGGTGGCGGCAACACAGAGGCTCATCGAAGGGGTGCGGCGTGAAGTGAAGAAAAAGGGGATAACGGACGCATCTGAGGTCCTCCCCCTGTTGCGCCAGGAGGTCTTGGAGATCCTGCAACCCCACGAGGCCCCCCTTTCTATCGAGGGGGAGGGGGCAGGTGACGGCCCTTTTGTCGTGATGGTCATCGGGGTCAACGGCACGGGGAAGACCACCACCATCGGAAAGCTCGCCCATCGATATAACTCCCTCGGCACAAAGGTCGTGCTGGCTGCGGCCGATACCTTCCGGGCGGCTGCCGTTGAGCAGCTGGAGATATGGAGCCAAAGGGCCGGGGCACACTTTATCAAACATGGCAGTGGGGCCGATCCTTCTGCCGTGGCCTTTGACGCGGTGAAGGCCGCCCAGGCGAGGAAGTATCCGCTCGTCCTTATCGATACGGCGGGCAGACTGCATACCAAGGAAAACCTGATGGAAGAACTCAAGAAGGTAAAGAGGATCATCGGACGGGAGCTTCCCGGTGCCCCTCACGAGATTTTATTGGTCCTGGACGCAACCACCGGACAGAACGCCATAGCCCAGGCCCGGACCTTCCATCAGGCCCTGGAGGTGACGGGGATCGCCCTGACCAAGCTGGACGGCACGGCCAAGGGGGGGATCATCGTCGCCATTGCCCAGGAATTAGGAATCCCCCTGCGCTTTGTCGGGGTGGGGGAGGGGATAGAGGACCTGCAGGATTTTCGTGCCGAAATCTTCGTTGATGCCCTGTTCAGTCAAACCACCTGATGAACTCATCGAGGGGCGCCCGCGGGGTCTTGAACTTATTGATGGGTGAGTCCCAGTCCGGATAGCCAAGGGCCACTCCTATGGCGATATCCCGGTCATCGGGTATATTGAGAAACTCCCTGATCTCATGTTCATAGGCGTTGATGAGTCCTATGGGACAGGTCCCCAGCCCTCGGGCATGGGCGGCCAAGGTCAGGTAACCGAGGGCTGCCCCAATACAGACATAACGGCGGGAAGAGAAGATCGTGTTCATGCAGATGATGATGGCCACCGGTGCGTCGTAGAATTTGCAGCTACCCTCGTTGATAAAGGTATCAAAGGAGAGTCCCAGCTCTTCGAGTGCAGGATTGAGGGTCGCAAAGGACTGGTCCCCCCTCGCGCTCAGCTGAGCGGGGAGCGGCCCTTTGGCGCCGGGTGAACAGGAGATATTCTTCTCATGATACGATTTCAGCAGGAGGCGGCTCAGCCGCTCCTTTTCCTCTCCCAAGACGATGGTGAATTCCCACGGCTGGAGGTTGATGGCTGAGGGGGCCTGGATGGCCTGTTGTAACACCTCCTCTATCAACTCCCGCGGAAGGGGATCCTTCTTAAAGGCCCTGATGCTCTTGCGCTCAGCTATGACTTGATCTAAATCCATCTATTGCCTCCGTTCTTTATGCTGTCGGCTACCATACCACAGGGGGGTCGATTTTTCCACTGAAGGTCCTAACCCCTTATCATACATATTTAAAGGGATGTTTTCCGATTATTCTCGGCATTGGTCTGTTTCTAGGATGAGATAGAAGGAGTACGTATCGGAAACGTCAGCTCGCACGTGAAGGTTGTTGCGCTGCCCGCCGCCTCAAGTTCACAAAGAAGATCCCCAAGGAGACCAGGGGGAGGCCGATCATCAAAGAAATAGTGAATTCCTCGCTCAGAAAGAGGGTGCCGAAGAGCACCCCGAAGAGGGGGGTAAGGAAGGTAAAGGCGGCGAGCCTGCTCACCGCATAGCTGTGTATGAGCTTGAACCAGACAAGGAAGCTCATAAAGGCGACGATGACTGATTGATAAAAGAGATTGACGACGATAGCAAGGTCGATCTTGGTGACCCACTGCGGCTCAAGGATAAGGCTTACGATAAAGAGAATGGGGATGGAGAAGACGAGCTGGTACAGAAAAGTATTGATGGGGTGGACCTTTTCCGCCATAAATCGCTTGATGTAGATGGTGGTGGTCCCCCAGAGAATGGCCGCCGCGATCTGCAGGATATCCCCGATAAGCATGCTTGGTTTGGCTGTATGCGGCCTCCCATAGAAGACGATGACGATCCCCGTAAAGGCCAGGACAAGTCCCAGGATTTTGAGAGCAGTCAGCCGATCCCCCTTGAGGAAGAAATGGGCCCCTATGGCCACCACAAAGGGGCTCAGATAGACGAAGACCACCGAACGGGCGGCATCCGTGTAGAGCAAGCCGAAGTATATGCAGGCGAACTCCAGGCCGAACAGCAGACCCACTATGAATCCATGAAAGAGCCTGATGTCGGTATGGAATAACCGTTCCCTTTTCCACAGACAGTAGATCACCCCGCAGATGGAGGCGATGACGGAGCGCACCGCACAGGCGAAGACCGGGGATATACCCTCGTTTGCAAATTTGACGGCGGTGTAATTGAAGCCCCACAGGAGGGTCAAGATGACGATGGCGACGACGGCCTTGAGGTCTAAATACTCTTTGCTTGTTCCTTCGGGCATTGCTTCACCGTGAGTTTTCAGTTGATGACTCACCTCCCTTTGAATACATACCCACGGCAGGGAGATGAGTCGGCGCAAGCAGCGTAACAGACCTTAGTGCCCTTTTCAAGGAGTTTTGCATTCTGATTTTTGGTCGTGAAAAACAGAGCCATCGGGGAAGGTATGCTCTGCGCCGAAGGTTATCCATCAATGAACAATGTCAGTTTCAAAATGTATATGTGTTAGTGCACCAGCTTCTTATCCCGCTCAAAATCAAAGTCATCATCCAGATCAGGGGTATGACACTGCAGGCAGAGGTCTTGGTTAACAACGGGGGGCGCATCTTCCTTCTGAGAGGTACCCGAGTGAAACTCGATATGCCCCTCCATCCTCCCGTGACACTGAGCGCACTGGATGCCAGCATACTCCGGCGTCTTTTCCAAAGAGACAAACCCCCCCCTGAAATAATAGGTGGTGTGACAGACTATGCACTCTGGATTTTGGTGTTCATTTTTCTCCGTCAGCGACTCGATGGCATGGGCATGGGGGGTTTTCGCCCACGTCGCGTAGATATCATTGTGGCAGCTCCGGCAATCCGTCGCCTGCACGACTGCTGGAAACTGTGCTGCAAGCTCATCTTCTTGTTGTTGCGTGATGTCCTCTGCCAACTGCGCGACACGCTCCAGATACTCTTCATATGTCTTGGTCAAGAGGGGATCTCTCGGGACAGTCCGGTCGAGCGCGATGAGCTCGCTCGTAAAGCTCCATGACCCGTCGATGCGGGAGGCATCCACCCTGCCGAGAAATTTTCCCTCGCTCCCTGCACACAGGAGGAGCGAACCATCGACATCCACCGGCGTTTCTAATTGTGCCAGACAGTGAGAGAGGATAACAATGTCTATACCCTTATGTTTTTGTGTAAACGCACTTACCTGGGACATATCTCCATGAAGCATGGCGACGACAAGATCGGCTCTTTTCCTTGTGTACGCCAAGGTCGCTTCTGCGGTCTGTTCGGGATCATCTATTGCCCAATACTTTTTTGCCGCCTCCGGGATATGACCGCCGATAAAGAAACTCACCACACCAATCTTGATCCCCCCTCTGCGGATGATCAGGGGCTTGGTGCGCACCCTTTTGCCTTGAAACGCAATATTGAGGGTCGCCAGGGGGACCCGTGCGGCCTTCAGTTTTTTCACGGCATTATAGGTATCGCGTTGCATCAGCATTTCGCGCGTGCCGATGCTGAGAGCGTCGTAGCGCATCTGACGGAACGATTCAAGAAGCATCTCGAACCTGATCTCACCCTGTTGGTTGTACAAAGGGGCAAAGCCTCCGGCATCGACCACAAGGGTCGGAATACCCTGCTCTCTGACTTCGTTGATCTTGGTAGCTCTCCGAGCTATTCCCCCGAGGGGGTTGCTCGCTCACCCACAGGGTGCAAGGGTGCCTTGCAAATCATTGGTATAAAAGATGGTGACACGCTGCTCATGCTGCTGGCAGTGCGAACAAAACGGGTTATACGGCAGCATCATGACCAGGCCGGCGATAAACAAAATCCCGATGAGTTTTATCGAGGTCCACTTCATTGTTGCCCTTTCTAGTTCTTTGGAGATAAGGATATACCTAGTGTACCTGAAAAATGGGGGCAAGATAAGGGGCTTTTCCCATGACTGCTTTGCAATCTACCACTGTGGAGATATTA
>CAYWLI010000067.1:0-13284 GCA_964459135.1 uncultured Thermodesulfobacteriota bacterium
TGAGGCAATATTGAGCAAAGTGAAGCATTGCCATCAATGGATTGTTCAGTTCGTGCGCAACGCCGGCAGCCAGTACGCCGACGGCGCTCATCTTCGCTTGCTGCGCCAGGATCACGGATTGCCTTTCAAGACGTGCGTAGGCCTTATTCAGTTTCTCCGCATCCTTTATGCGCTCGGTGATGTCACGGACGTTGCATTGGATTACTTCCCTGCCGTCAACCCGATAGACGTTACTCACAAACTCTACGTCTCTACGCCTTCCATCCTTTATTTTGAGCGGTAAATGCTCATACCGAACATATTTGCTCTCTTGCAATTGCTGAAATATTTCTTTGTTTTCCGCAATATCTTTTAATAAACCGAGCTCCCAGAGTTGCTTCCCAATGAATTCCTCGTGTGTATACCCCAGCATCTCCATCAAAAAGGGGTTAACATCAATGATCTGCCCTCTCTTTGCATCGAGAATTAATATGCCATCCTGAGCTGCTTCAAAGAGGCGCCGGTAACGAACCTCGGATACCTTGAGATCTTTCTCTACCCGTATGCGCTCCGCTATCTCTGCTTGCAATGCTCTATTGCTCCGAAGGACTTCGTCCGTGCGCTCTTGCACCAACTCCTCCAGGTGTTCTCGGTGTCTCTCCAGCTCCTTCTCCATCCGCTTGCGCTCGATGGCATAGCGGATGCTACGCCCCAACACATAGCTGCCCAGGTGGTCCTTGACCAGATAGTCCTGAGCGCCTCTCTGAACCGCCTCGATGGCAAGCATTTCGTCACTGAGTCCGCTTACTATTACTATGGCTATTTCCGGTGCTTCGGCATGCACCCGCTCGAATGTGTCCAACCCCGTGGAATCCGGCAGCGTGAGATCCAGCAAGACGCAATTAACCCCCCCCTCGGTAAGACGCTCCAACCCCGTTGAGAGTCGGTCAACGCACTCCATCTTGACCCGACCCCAACTCGCTTCGGCCAACATCTCTTGGATCAGCCGGCAGTCGCCGGGGTTGTCCTCGATGAACAAGACGTTAATAGTTTTATGTGCCATGTATCCCTCCCTTCTGTTCCATATGGGGGGCATGTATCAAACTATTGGAAGACCTCCATACCTTTCTCATCAATCCACCTCTCGACAGCGAAAAAACGACTTCATTGACCCCTGTCCTTTCTCTTGCCTGGTCCAATAACCGACAAAAAGCACCGATTCCCCTCACCCTGTGCCCAGGGGCGCTGGAGAAAGACAACTCCTAAACCTCCCCGCACCTGAATCCGAGACGCTTCAAGATCGACCTGGCGTCTATCGTGGTGAAGTCGAGGCGGTTGAACTCATTGCCCTTGTATCCCTTGACCTTCAGTACACATTCAAGCAATTGCTTAGGCGGGAACCGCTTCCCATCCACCTCCACATAGTGCTTACGAATCACCTCAGGGCCGCACCCCTGTGCGGCGGTTTCGACGTCTCTAGGATAAAGCTCCAGTTCCTCGCCCCTCAGTATGAATCTCACTCTGCCTCCTTTTTATACTTTTATATTACTATTTTAACATAACAGCATTTTGCGTGCCAATAGAATGATTATGTAGTTTTTTCACAAGATACTGATTTTAAAAGCAAATCAATCGGGAAATTTGGAAGGGGAAATTGAGGAGAAATAAAGCGGGCAAATATTATGTCTGAAACTGACAAAAAATGTCACTTGCAGCGATATCGGGGACATCCTATAATGCCTCCTGTCAAGAGAAAAGGGGAAGATAAAAAAACCAATGAACGCGTATCACAGAGCCTGAGAGTTAGTAAAGGAGAGGGAACGAGCTTCTACATCTCTTGCCCGAGCGCAAACCCTTTCTCAGTAAAGAGCCTCATGCAGACATCAGCCACCTCAGGATCATAAAGGATGCCCCGATTCTTTACGATCTCTTCTAACGCAACCTCAACGCCAAGGGCTGGTCGGTAGGGGCGGTGAGAGGCCATGGCCTCCACCACATCGGCCACCGCCAAGATCTTCGCCTCCAGCATGATCCCACCATCCTTGAGCCCCTGAGGATAACCCGAACCATCCAGCCGCTCGTGGTGCTGCAGCACGATCCGGGCAACGGGCCAAGGAAATTCTATCTTCTTCAATATATCGTAGCCGGCCTGAGCATGATGTTTAATAATATTAAACTCAGTCTCGCTTAATCGACCGGGCTTGTTGAGAATTTCAACGGGCACGCTGAACTTACCGATATCATGGACCAGCCCGGCCATGCGGAGCCCATCAAACTGTTCCTCCGTCAAACCCATCTCCTCAGCCATGGCACAGGCAAGAACGGTCACCCGCCGTTGATGCCCCGCGGTATAGGGATCCCTTATCTCAACGGTCGAAGCCAAGGTGTTAACCGTTGCAATCATGGTGTCTCGTAACTTATCGTAACTTTTTTGTAGTTTTTCCTCCGACCGCTTGCGCTCGGTGATGTCACGCGTTACTCCAATAATTCCACTGGGGCGGTTATCGTGATCTTTCGAGAAGATAGCCGTTACCTCACACCACTTCTTTGACCCATCTTTGCATACCTGTTGAATTTCCAAAATTATCGGCTCTCTTTTTTTCACGTTCATGTGTTTACTGATGAGGTCCATTGCCATTGTATAACTTTCAGGCGTAATGATTTGACTAAAATTGAGTGAGAGCATCTCTCCAACCGTGTACCCTATCACCCGTTCGGCAGAAGGCGTTACAAAGGTAAAGTTTCCTTCGAAATCCATGCTCCAGATGACGTCCGTCACCTGATCGGTGACTAAACGCAATTTCCGTTCGCTTTCCCTTAAGGCATCCTCCGCCTGTTTGCGCTCGGTAACATCATTGTAGATAGCGACGACCTCCCCTGAAGGCAACTTACAGATGTAATTTTCCCTCCAACCGACGATTCTTTCATCCTTGTAGAGGGAAATCGGGTGCTGCTGAGCTTTTCCTGTCTTCCATGCCTGCTGGAATACCTCAAAGAGGCCGAACTCCTTTACCCCTGGAAACGCTTCGAGGACGCTCTTCCCAATGAGTTCCTCCCTTTTAATCTTCTCTATCCGCTCGCCTGCCTTGTTGAAATCCTTGAAGATAAAATCCTTCCCATCGTCTATCGCCTCGAAGACTGCCACAGCACTGCTCATATTGTCAAAGAGCTCTCTGTACCGCGCCTCACCTTCCAACAGGGCTTTCTCCACCTCCTTGTATGAGGTGATGTCATGGGATACCCCAAAGACAGCTCGTATAGTGCCGCGTTCATCACGCAAGGGAATAACGCTTGTCTCGCAAATGCCTTCAGTTCCATCCTTGTGGGTGAAGTTCATTTCGCCGGTCCAACGGCCGTCGCGTAATTGCCCTTTGATAAACCGTGTCGCCAGCATGCCGAGAGTCTTGTGAAAGACCTCATCTTTATAGTAGCCGAACATCCGCCCCGCTGCCGGATTCCAGTTTGTGATGTTGCCCTCCAGATCTGTCACGACGATGCTATCTTGTATGTTCTCAAAAATAAGGGCCTGTCCACGTAATTCCTCCTCCGACCGCTTGCGCTCGATGGCATAGCGGATGGTGCGCAACAAAGAATAGCTATCCAGATTACCCTTGACCACATAGTCCTGCGCTCCTTCATGAACGGTCTTGATGGCCAAATTCTCATCAGCGAGTCCGCTCAAAACGACGATCGGCACCCGTGGGGTCTCTGCGTATACCTTGGCAAAGGTTTCAAATCCCTGGCTGTCAGGCAGGCCGAGGTCTAATAAGACCAACCCAATATCATTAGCGACCAGGCGCGCCAGCCCTGTTGCGAGGCGATCAACACACTCCAGCTTAAATCGGGCACCCCTTCCTTCGGTCATCATCTCCTGAATGAGCCGGGTGTCTCCGGGGTTGTCCTCGATCAGCAGAATGTTGATAGGATTATCGTCCATTGTTCCCATCCGAAGGTATCTTTACCAGGGTCAACCAAAGTCTTCCAAAATCATCACGAGTAAAATCAACTGATCCAAATCACCTGGTTTGACACGTAGTAGTCCTTACGAACCGCTTCGGGGCTACTCGTCCGAACTACGGTTTTCCTTTCTTCGTGATTAAGCTTCAATGTTTCGCCCCGGACCGGAGTACGAATCTCATCATCCCTTCCGATCATTCTTTTACTACTATTTTACTTTTAGCATATAACATGCCAACAGGACAGACCTGTACCTTTCTCGTAATAAGATGATTTTAAAAGCAAATCCGATCAGGCAAACTAGGAAGGAGAAATAGAGATGTCAAGAATGGGTTTTATATCATGCCCGAAAGTGACAAAAAATGTCACTTGCCGTTCCTTGTACAGTGAACAAACTCTTAAAAATATCCAGATTACAGGAACTTGTGATATGTCTCGTGGTGGTACGAAACTTGCTTTATTATTAAGGTAACCATCTGTATTGGGAACTCAACAAAGACGGAGACCGACATTATAGCTTATGTCAACAGAGGTATCCTCCCTTGACAAGCCCGCCAACGTGGGACAGAGCTAAGGATATAGTGTTTTGTATCTCAAGGCAGGATCCAAGGATACGGGGCCGTACGAATGAACCACATAGATCCTAATGCATAACGTTCATATCAACCCGCTTTGACTAAGAGAAAAAAAGGAGTACCCATCAATGGGCAACGCTAACCACGCAATGGATAAATTACTGGAGCGGATGGTCCAGATCAACGCATCTGATCTACACCTGGGGGTAGGGAGTCCTCCCACGTTCCGCACCAATGGGACCTTGACGAGTTTGGAAACTACCCCTCTCAACCCTGAAATGGTAAAGGAAATGCTCTATGCCGTCTTGACCCCAGAGCAAAAAGAGCAATTTGAAAAGGAGAAGGAACTGGACTTCTCCTATAGCCTGCCCGGGGTCTCCCGATTTCGGGGGAACATACTGCTCCAAAGAGGGACGCTGGGCGCCGTATTCAGGGCCGTTCCTGCCAGGCCCTTTACCTTAGATGAGCTGGGCATGCCGGCGGTGCTGAAGAAGCTATGCGATAAGCCGCGGGGATTGGTACTCGTCACCGGACCGACGGGAAGCGGGAAATCTACGACCCTGGCCGCCATGATCGACTATATCAACGAAAACAAGGCTGAACATATTGTTACCATCGAAGATCCAATAGAGTTCTTACATCGGAACAAAAAGAGCCTCATTCGACAACGAGAGCTCGGTGCGGATACCAATTCATTCGCCGCCGCCCTGAAGCACATCCTCCGCCAAGACCCGGATGTCATCCTCGTGGGGGAGATGAGGGATCTGGAAACCATCGCCTTGGCTGTTACCGCTGCGGAAACGGGACACTTGGTATTTGCCACCGTGCATACCATCGGGGCCCCGGCCACGGTGGACAGGGTAGTTGACGTATTCCCCCCTCATCAACAACAGCAGATCAGGATGCAGTTTTCGATAATCCTGGAAGGGATCATATCCCAGATCCTCATCCCCCGGACCGACGGCACAGGAAGGGCATGTGCATTGGAAATAATGTTGGGGACCATAGGTGTACGAAACCTCATCCGCGAGGGCAAGACCCATCAGTTAACGAACATCATCCAGTCAGGGGCCCAGCATGGCATGCAGACCCTCGATGCATCCCTCAAATCGCTCTATGAACAGGGGATAATCAGCCATCAAGAAGCTATTTCCCATGCCTCGAACCCCGAAGAATTCCGCCGGATGGCAGGTGAAGAATCCCGAAAGGGCGAGGAGCAGCACGTATCACCGGGCGTTTGTTTAACACAATAGGAAAACGGGAGAACGACACTGTAACAAGTTCGCGCCGCCTAATTACAACAGACAAGCGCGGACGGCGCAGCCGGTCGTAAAAAGAAAATAAAATATATAATAGGCGACGGCGGCGCGAATGCCGAGCTGAGCTACCACTCAGACGACTTGCCGCGCCTGCAGCACGAACAAGTCGCTCGAGCGGAAATCCGCCTAACCCCAAAATATCAACATTTTTCAGTTACCCGGATCCCGCTCATCTCGGCAATATACGGCTCCGGATAAACAGTGCATTTTTTATTGCCTGAGGGTAACAAAAAGGAAATAAGTAGTACACCAAGCGTTATTCCAGCATCTCTCTGGTCAGATCCAAACTTGCTGCCACCCGCTTATGATAGAGCGGGTACCGTTCGGCAGTGTAGATCTTGAGGGCCTCTTCATAGGCGTTGATGGCCTTGGTCAGATTCGCCGCCCGCTCCTTCACCTCGGCAAGGCTCCGGTAGGCAGCACCGAGATTGTTCTGGATCATCGCATAGTCCACCGGATACTCCTCCAGCGTGTACACCCGCAGGGCCTCCTCATAGGCACTCACGGCTTTGACCAGATTGCCGCCTTTATCCGTCACCTCGGCAAGGGTCCAATAGGCAGCACCGAGATTGTTCTGGATCATCGCATAGTCCACCGGATACTCCTCCAGCGTGTACACCCGCAGGGCCTCCTCATAGGCATCGATTGCCTCGGCTAGATTCTTGTCTTTATCCCTCACCTCGGCGAGGGTCCAGTAGGCGGCGCCGCGGTTATTCTGTGTGGCCGCATAATCACGAGGGTACTGTTCAAGGGTCCTGACCATGAGGGCCTCCTCATAGGCATTGATGGCCTTGGCCAGATTCTCCTCCCTATCCCTCACCTCGGAAAGCCCCCAGTAAGCGGCCCCGAGATTGTTCTGGGTAGCAGCATAATCAAGAGGATATCGCTCAAGGGTCCTAATCTTCAAGGCCTCCTCATAGGCGCCGATGGCCTTGACCAGATTCAGCTCCTTGTCCTTGATCTTCGAGAGGCTGCGGTAGACAGTGCCGAGATGGTCCATGGTGATCGCGTAGCCAGCAGGGTACTGCTCCCGGAGATATATCCTCATGGCCTTGTTATAGGCACTGACGGCCTGGGTCAAATTGGCTTCTTTATCCGTTACCTCGGCGAGGGCACTGTAGGCAGTGCCCAGATGGTTTTGCGTAATCTCATAGTCAACAGGATAGTGCTCAGGGGTGTACACCTTCAAAGCCTCCTCATAGGCTGCGATGGCCTTGACCAGATACTCCTCTTTGGCACCAGCCTCGGCAAGGACGCTGTAGGCGGTGCCCAAATGGTCCTGTACCGTCGCGTAGCCAACAGGGTGCTTGTCAAAAGTGTACACCCGCAGGGCTTCCTCATAGGCAGCAACAGCCTTAACCACGTTATCCTCCTTATCTCTCACTTCTGAAAGCCCCCAGTAGACTGCCCCCAGATTGTTCTGGGTGGCGGCATAGTCGAGGGGATAGGCATCACGGGTCCTAACCTTCAGGGCCTCCTGAAAGGCCATCATGGCCTTCATGAGATTCGTTTCTGTCTCCTCGATCTCAGAAAATTGCCAGTAGGCCGTTCCGAGATTGTTCTGGGTGGTAGCATAGTCGAGGGGGTAGTCCTCTTCAGTCCTAATCTGCAAGGCCTCTTCAAAGGCTCTGATGGCCTTGATGAGGTTTTCTTCCGCATCTCTGGTGAGGGCCAGCTGATAGTAACAGACCCCCTCATTATTCTTAATGTGGCTATAGAGCTCTGGATCCCCTTCTTCTGATATAACGTTTAAGACATCTTGGTATATCGTCAGCGCATCTTCGGTCAAATGCTTCGCGAGTAACCGATCAGCGTTATCGATGAACTGGACGCGTCTGTCTTCGTAAAATCGTCGCTCTTTCTGGTGGAATACAAGAGAGGTAATAAACCATGTCAATAACACCCCGATAACCAGGCCGACTATCCCCATGAGCCACGGGTTATTTCTGTTGAACTGTATAGTGAACAACTTTTCTGGAAATGGGATTCGCATAGCGATCCTCCTGAAGGTCCAAAAATAT
Organism: uncultured Thermodesulfobacteriota bacterium; assembly: GCA_964459135.1. GTDB lineage: Bacteria > Desulfobacterota > B13-G15 > B13-G15 > RBG-16-54-18 > CAYWLI01. The sequence continues at coordinate 7,852 of CAYWLI010000067.1, forward strand.
TTCCGTGCCCCTGTATCTTATCATAGAGGTCTCGTGTGGACAACAAAAACACCTAGATGTTGATGCACGAGGCCTTTCAGCCCCTGATGCATGTGCCATGGTACATGGCACATGCATCAGGACGAAAGACACAAGAGGGGCTTTTGTATCTTCAAGAAGCGATTTAAAATTGACTATTGACCGACAATATGATAATTATAAACAAGAGGATGAAAAGAAGAAGAAACAGCCAGTATACGGTCGAAGAAGACCCCCGCGAGGGGTTTTTTTTTGAATCAAACGGGATGGGGAGATGTCAGGTAAAGAGATAAAGGCAATCATCGCCCTGGAGGATGGGAGGATCTTCGAGGGGAAGGGCTTCGGTGCCAGGGGGGAGCGGTATGGTGAGATCGTCTTCAACACCAGTATGACCGGCTATCAGGAAATCCTGACCGATCCCTCCTACAAGGGGCAGATCGTCACTATGACCTACCCACTCATCGGCAACTATGGGATCAATCCAGAGGATGTGGAATCCACTCGCCCTCATGTGGAGGGATTTGTGGTGAAGGAGTACGTCAGGCACTACAGCAACTGGCGGGCACAGGGGAGTTTAGAGGACTATTTACAGCAATACAAAATCATCGGGGTTGAGGGCGTTGACACCAGGGCCATTACCCGCCATATCCGCTCAGCCGGGGCCATGCGGGCAATCGTCTCCACTGAAGACCTGGACCCACAAGAACTGGTGCGCAAGGCCCAGCACGCACCCGGTCTGGTTGGGAGGGACCTGGTCAAAGAGGTCACCTGCAACGAGCAGTATCTGTGGTCTGCCAAGGCACAATCCACGGATGTCCCGGCATTCAAGCCGGCATTCAAAGTAGTAGCCATGGATTTCGGCGTCAAGCGCAATATCCTGCAAATCTTGGAAGGGCTCGGGTGTGAGGTAACGGTGGTCCCGGCTCTTACCAGCGCTGAAGAAATACTCGCCCTCTCCCCCGACGGTATCTTCCTCTCCAACGGTCCGGGTGACCCTGCCGGGGTACCCTCTGTCGTTCAAGAGGTGCAGAAGCTTCTGGACAAACGCCCCATCTTCGGGATCTGCCTCGGGCACCAGATCCTGGGACTCGCCTTTGGGGGAAAGACCTTTAAATTGAAGTTCGGCCACCGCGGCGGGAACCAGCCGGTCAAAGACCTCCGGACGGGCAGCATCGCCATCACGGCCCAGAACCACGGCTTCTGTGTGGATATCGACTCTATGAATAAGGAGGAAGTAGAGCTGACCCACATCAACCCCAACGACGGGACCCTCGAGGGGATGCGCCACAAGGAGCTTCCCATCTACTCGGTCCAGTACCACCCCGAGGCCTCACCCGGGCCACACGACGCACGGGGGCTCTTTGAAGATTTTATCGCCATGATGAAAGAGTACCGGGGATCCTGAGATGCCCAAACGGGACGACATCCACAAGGTCTTGATCATCGGCTCCGGCCCCATCATCATCAGCCAGGCCTGTGAGTTCGATTACTCCGGCACGCAGGCGTGCAAGGCCCTCAGGGAAGAGGGCTTCTTCGTGATCCTGGTCAACAGCAACCCCGCCACTATTATGACCGACCCTGAAATGGCCCACCGGACCTACATCGAACCCATCACCCCGGAGATGGTAGCCAAGATCATCGAGCGGGAGCGCCCCGACGCCCTGCTCCCTACCCTGGGAGGACAGACCGGTTTGAACGTGTCAATCGAGCTCGCCGAGGAAGGGGTTCTCGAAAAGTACGGGGTCCGGATGATCGGTGCCAATCAGGATGCCATCCGCAAGGCCGAGGATCGAGAGCTTTTTAAAAAGGCCATGGCCCGGATCGGCCTGGACCTACCTCGTAGCGGCCTCGCCTATTCCATGGAGGAGGCCAAAAGGGTAGCCGAGGAGGTCGGGTTCCCACTCATCATTCGCCCCAGCTTCACCCTCGGGGGGACCGGTGGGGGAGTCGCCTACAACCGGGAGGAGTTTGAGATCATCGCCGCCAGCGGACTGCAGAACAGCATGATCAGCGAGATCCTCATTGAGGAATCGGTGATCGGCTGGAAGGAGTACGAGCTGGAGGTGATGCGGGACCTCAAGGACAATGTGGTTATCATCTGTTCCATCGAGAACGTCGACCCCATGGGGGTCCATACCGGCGACTCCATCACCGTGGCCCCTGCTCAGACCCTCACCGATAAGGAATACCAGGTGATGCGGGATGCCGCCATTGCCGTGATCAGGGAGATCGGGGTGGAGACCGGCGGTTCCAATATCCAGTTCGCCGTCAACCCCAGGGATGGGAGGATGGTGATCATCGAGATGAACCCACGGGTCTCCCGCAGCTCTGCCCTGGCCTCCAAGGCCACCGGATTCCCCATCGCCAAGATGGCGGCCAAGCTGGCCATCGGCTACACCCTGGACGAGATACCCAACGACATCACCAAGGAGACTCCGGCCTCCTTTGAACCGACCATCGACTACTGCGTGGTGAAGATCCCCCGCTTCACCTTTGAGAAGTTTCCGGGTGCCAATGATATTCTCGGTATCTCCATGAAGTCGGTAGGCGAAACCATGGCCATCGGGAGGACCTTCAAGGAGGCCCTTCAGAAGGGGCTCCGGTCTTTGGAGATAGGCCGATATGGCCTGGGGGCGGATGGTAAAGACAACGGCGTTATCCCCACATCACCAAAGAAGCGGGAACAGTTCAGGGAGGAGATCCGGGAGAGGCTTCGCATGCCTCGAGGGGATCGGATCTTCTGGATCAGACACGCCTTGGAGACAGGCATGGAGATCGAAGAGGTCCATGTTCTCACCCACATCGATCCCTGGTTCCTGTATCCCATCAAAGAGATCCTGGAAATGGAAAAGGAACTCCGACGCTCTCTGGCCGGATTGAAGAAGACAGCCCGGGGAAAGGACTGGTCCATACCGCAGGAGATCCTGCGCCGGGCCAAGGAACTCGGTTTTTCCGATTACCAGGTGGCGCACATCCTGGGCCTTGACGCGCAGGAGGTCCGCCACTATCGCAAGGGACAGGGGATCGAGGCCGTCTTCAAACTGGTTGACACCTGCGCAGCGGAGTTCGAGGCATACACCCCCTATTACTATTCCACCTATGAAGAGGAGGACGAGAGCCGGGGGGGGGATCGCCCCAAGATCATGATCCTTGGGGGTGGCCCCAATCGGATCGGTCAGGGGATAGAGTTTGATTACTGCTGTGTCCATGCAGCTATGGCCCTCAAGGAAGACGGTTACGAGACCATCATGGTCAACAGCAATCCGGAGACAGTGAGTACCGACTACGACACCTCTGATAAACTATACTTTGAACCCCTCACCCTGGAGGATGTCCTCAATATCTGCGACCGCGAGCAACCCCAAGGCGTGATCGTCCAATTCGGAGGGCAGACCCCCCTGAACCTGGCCCTCTCCTTACAAAAGGCAGGAGTGCCGATTATCGGAACTTCTCCAGAAAATATCGATCGGGCCGAGGATCGAGAGCGATTTCAAGCGGTGCTGAACACACTCGGCCTGCGCCAGCCTCCCAACGGCATCGCTTTCGCAGCCGAGGAGGCCGTGCGCGTCGCCCAACGCATTGGCTTCCCTGTGGTGGTTCGGCCATCCTATGTCCTGGGGGGGAGGGCCATGGAGATCGTCTACGACACAGAGGACCTGAAGGCCTTCATGGAGAAGGCGGTGGAGGCCTCTGCGAAGCATCCGGTCCTCATCGACAAATTCCTGGAGGACGCCATTGAGATCGATGTGGATGCCGTGGCCGATGGCGCCAGGTGTGTGGTGGCGGGGATCATGGAACACATCGAGGAGGCAGGGGTCCACTCCGGCGACAGCGCCTGTTCTATTCCCCCTCTCAGCCTGAGCGACGGGCAGATAGCAGAGCTCAAGAAACAGACCTATGCCCTGGCTGCCGAGTTGGGGGTAAAGGGGCTCCTGAATATCCAGTACGCCATCAGGGGTGATGACATATACGTCCTGGAGGTGAACCCCCGCGCCTCTCGCACCGTCCCCTTTGTGAGCAAGGCAACAGGAATCCCGTGGGCCAAGGTGGCCGCCCGGGTGATGGCGGGGAAGACCCTTGCCGAACTCGGGATCACCAAAGAGGTAGAAATAACGCATACAGCGGTCAAGGAAGCGGTCTTCCCCTTTAACCGTTTTCCTGGGGTAGACACCATCCTTGGACCGGAGATGCGCTCTACCGGCGAGGTCATGGGGATTGATCGCGACTTCGGGCGGGCCTATGCCAAATCCCAGATCGCTGCCGGCCAGAACTTACCAAGAGGGGGGACGGTCTTTGTCAGCGTCAAGGACCGGGACAAGCGGGGCATCATCATGATCGCCAGGGGGTTGATGGATCTCGGCTTTCAGATAGTGGCTACGCACGGGACCGGTAAGGTCCTAGAACGCAACGGGGTGCCGGCCAGGCACGTATTGAAAGTTGGCGAGGGGCGGCCTACAGTAGTGGACCTGATAAAAAACGGCGATATTCAGTTGGTCATCAATACGCCGAGCGGGAAGAGGCCCAAGGCCGATGAGGTGGCCATCAGGACCGCAGCCCTTCAATACAACATCCCCATCGTCACCACTATCCCCGGGGCCTGGGCCACGGTGGAAGGGATCGCTGCCCTCATCAAGGGGGCAATCGACGTTCACCCCCTCCAGGAGTATCATCAATCATGATCGCTATCGTCGACTACGGCATGGGCAACCTGCGCAGCGTGCACAAGGCCGTGGAGCGGACCGGCTACGAGGCTCGTGTGACCGACGACCCACAGGAGGTGCTGAACGCATCGAAAATAATCCTCCCCGGGGTCGGGGCCTTTCGCGACTGCATGCACAACCTCGAGGAACACCGCCTCCTGGAGCCGGTCATCAGATCCATCGATGCAGGCAAACCCTTTTTGGGGATCTGCCTGGGGCTGCAGCTCCTCTTTGAGGAGAGTGATGAGTTCGGCCTGCACAAAGGGATGGGTGTCTTACCGGGGAGGGTAACGCGATTCCCTGAAGATATCCGCGACCCGGAGACCGGCCAGCCCTACCCTATCCCTCATATGGGGTGGAACACCATAGAGATCAAAAAAGAGATCCCCCTCTTTGCCGGAATCAAGAACAACTCCTTCTTCTACTTTGTCCACTCCTACTACCCTCTACCCAAAGACCCCAAGGATATCGTTGCCACGACCCCCTATGGCATCGAGTTCGCCTGCGCCGTACAACGTGATAATATCCACGCTGTCCAGTTCCACCCGGAAAAGAGCCAGGAAATAGGGCTGCGGTTATTAAGGAATTTCGGAGAGATCACAACATAAGAGACAACAGTGTCCTCTTGCCTTTTTCTGTGATTGAGAGCAGACTAAGAATAACTATACAGGCATGAAATAGAGAGATATCTCCCTTCCTCAAAGAAACACATGAC
>CAYWLI010000068.1:0-11271 GCA_964459135.1 uncultured Thermodesulfobacteriota bacterium
ATTGTACCCTGAAGGGATTTCCCTGTCAACAAAAAGACCTGGCTTATAAATGGGACAAACCGAACCATAAAGTTCGCATAATGGGGAAGATAAAGATTTCCCCTTGCTTTTCGTCGCGCTTTCTGTTATACGTATATCTATGCCAAACAATCGAATGGTGCGATATAGGGCAATCATTGGATTGCTGCTCCCACTCTTACTGACCTCTTTGATGGCATGCTCTATCCTACCCTGGAAGAGAGATCGTTCCCCCTATACCAAGGAGGAGGTGGCCAAATTATCTGACAAAGATATCTATATCATCGACGGGGAGAAATATCTCAAGGTCCCGTCAGGAACAGACGAGCAGGGGAACGTACAATTCCACTATGTTAAGGTGGACAGATATCTAGCCGGAGAGGTCGAGCCGTTACCCCTTGAGACGCAGCGGGTGACGAGGGAAGAAACGCAAGGGGTAGAACGAGCGACACAAGAAGGAGAGGTCGTAGCAGCACAGGAGCCAGCGCTTCAGGAGCCGGAAGTACAGGAACCCCCTCCCGTTACCACCCGGACCATCAAACATCCATACCTTAAACGCAAAATAGCCATTCTTCCCTTTGAAGACCGCACTCAGTTTACCCTTGAAAAATTTGGGGAGATCATAGCGGACAGATTGGCACAGAAGATGGACGACGAGGTCTTTACCTCCCAGGTGGTAGATCGGGAGATGGTAAGGCTTACCCTCGCCAGATCAGGACTGAGCACTCAGGATCTCACAAACCCATCCAAGACCACAGTGCTCAACAAGACCTTGGGAGTTCAGGGGGTCATTGTGGGAACGGTGCATGGTCCTTTCGTGACCACGACAAATCCAACTGAATATGAAAAAATCTCCATGGCCATTGTGCGGGTAGCCGTGAAATTTATCGATACCAGCCAGGGACGGATTGTGCGGGAATTTGTTGCCACCAATCCCCTCGGCGGCAGTGAGGAATTTGGGGAGTTGAGTGAGGAGAGGGCAAAATACAGGGCGGTCGATTTGGCCGTGGACAAAATCCTTGCTCAGCTTGTCAGTGAAATACAGGGGATGGATTGGCTCACGCGCATCGCCTTAGTTGAAGGGAATACGGTCTATCTGAATGCCGGGAATCGGACGGGTCTCAAAAAGGGAGATTTCTTCGAGGTATATTCTGCTGGAGATGTCGCTGGGGCAAGTCCTATTGGAAGGATACAGGTTTCCAAGTTGTTCGGTGTGGATGCTGCTGTAGCTCAGGTCATACGGGGCAGGGTTCAGGTGAACGCCGTGGTGAAGCCGCTCCCCCAAAGCTAACCGCACCGCATACCGCATAATCCGAGGAGGGGTAATAGAGGGGAACGAGGAAGAAAAGGAGGGAGGGAGGAGATGTTTGAAATAGGGGACTTCGCCGTTTATCCCGGTCATGGAGTGGGAGCCATCGAGAACATCGAGAGTATGGATATGGGGGGAAAGGTGCAAGACTTCTATGTGCTCAGCATCCTTGATACACAGATGACCATCAAGGTCCCGAAGGACAACGCCGGTCCTGCTGGCATGAGGGAGGTGATTGGGCCCGATAAAATCCCAGAAGTCTACAAAATCTTGAAGAGCAAGGAAATCCCCAACAATCATCAGCCGTGGAATCAGAGATATCGCGGCTATATGGAACGGATTCAGAGCGGTTCTATCTTTGAGGTGGCCAAGGTATTCCGAGAACTCTACTCCCTGAAAGGCGAAAAAGGGCTTTCCTTTGGGGAGAAAAAATTGATGGATACCGCTCAAAAGCTCCTCATTAAGGAGTTGGCCATTTCGAAAGAGGCTGAAGAGGCGGACGTCGGGAAGGAAATCCAAGGCATTTTGAGTTAAATACAGCACGGTCTTATCATATTTTTTTCCCTTGTAAGAATTATTGGTTCAGCTTACCCGAGTTGAACGTCTTACATTTCCTTCTCTGTATCCTGCCGGAGCGAAACAATTTAATTCAACCACCATACGGTACGATCAGGAGGTGTCATATGGGACGGGTAGGTTTAAGCGCAGCGCGCATATCCCTGTTTGTTTTTTGTTGCCTCGCCGGGATATACATCGGGCCAGAGTTGATCCGCGTATCTTACGCTCCCCTCTGGGGGGGGTTAGGAGGGGGGTTGCTGGCCGCGGCGGTTATTATTCTAGAGATCAACATCAAACGTGCCTCGGGGAAAGGGATTGTCGGAGGGATCATCGGTCTTGTAACGGCCTTTTTTCTCACCCACCTGGCCGCCACAGTATTTTTTCCCTCAGGTTGGAAGGAGACCTCTTCCTACCCCTTCATTTATATCCTGACGGGATATATCGGGATCATGATCGGGGCGTGGAAGGGAAAGGAATTTAACCCGGCCAACTGGAGATTCCTCAGCAAGACAGCCCCCCGCGGAGAGATACCCAAGATCCTTGATACCAGTGTCATTATCGATGGGAGGATTGCTGACGCATGTGAAACAGGATTTATCGAAGGTCCCTTCATCATTCCCCAGTTCATGTTGCGCGAGTTGCAGCATATCGCTGATTCCCCTGACCCCCTCAAGAGGAATCGGGGGAGGAGGGGACTGGACATTCTCAACCGCATACAAAAGCACAGTGACCTGGAGGTGAGGATATCGGATCAGGATTTTCCGTCAGTAAAGGAAGTGGATGGCAAGCTGATCGAGCTGGCGAAGAGGATTAGCGGGCGGATCATTACCAACGACTACAACCTGAACAAGGTGGCCGAGCTTCAGGGGTTGAGGGTTTTAAACATCAACCAGTTGAGCAATGCCCTGAAACCCGTTGTCCTCCCCGGAGAAACCTTGTACGTCCAGATCCTCAAGGAGGGAAAGGAACCTGGCCAAGGGGTTGCCTATTTGGACGATGGTACCATGGTCGTGGTGGAAGGGGGGAAGAAGATCATCGGAAAAGAGCTGGATGTCGTAGTCACCAGTGTCTTACAGACCACGGCGGGGAGGATGATTTTCGCTCGGCCCAAGGATGAGGAATCTGGTTCCGCAGAACCCTCGGTGCGGAAAGGAAAGGTGCGTGGCTGAGAAGGAAAGCCCAGCCTTTCGGATGGGGATAGGCTATGACGTACACCCTTTGACCGAGGGCCGCCTCTTGATCCTGGGGGGAATAACGATCCCCTACCACCTGGGGCTTGCCGGGCACTCGGATGCCGATTGCCTGGTGCATGCCATCTGCGACGCACTCTTAGGGGGCATCTCCGCAGGAGATATCGGAAGGCACTTCCCCAACTCTGATTCTCAGTTTAAAGATGTGAAGAGTCTACTCCTCTTGCAAAAAGTTGTGGAGATGGTAGCGGAGAAAGGTTTTAAGATAACCAACATCGATGCCACCATCGTGGCCCAGGCCCCTCAGCTGGCGCCCTATCTCCCCCAGATGGAGGATCAGATCGCCGCGACCGTGGGAGTGGAAAAAGAACGGATAAACGTCAAGGCCACCTCGACTGAGGGGTTGGGTTTTGCGGGCAGGGGAGAAGGCATAGCCGCCTATGCCGTAGCCCTCGTGGAGGGGAGATGAAGGAGGGGGTGAGAGTTCGGTTTGCCCCGAGCCCGACCGGCTTGTTGCACATCGGGAACGCCAGAACTGCCCTCTATAACAAACTCTTCGCACTGCAACATGATGGCACCTTCATCCTCAGGATTGAGGATACCGACGTCGAGCGGCATGATCCCGCTGCCGAGGCCGCCATTATGGAGGACCTGCGGTGGTTGGGAATGGAGTGGGACGAGGGGTCAGGGACTAGAGGTAAGCACGGCCCCTATCGTCAGTCCGAACGGGATGCAATCTATCACGAGTACGCCCAACGGCTCTTAAAGGAAGAAAGGGCCTATCCATGCTATTGCACACCCGAAGAACTGGCCGAGGTGCGCAAACACCTGCTGGCCAAAGGGGAGCGGCCCCGCTACCTCGGAAAATGCCGAGGACTCTCCCCCCAGCACGTCAGGGAGTTTGAAAACGAGGGAAGGCGGCCCTCGCTGCGTTTTATGATCCCGGCAGGTGCCACCATCGTGCACGATATCATACATGGGAAGAAGGTATTTGCGAACGATCTTCTCGAGGATTTCGTCATCATGCGCTCCGATGGCAGGCCGGCCTATAACTTCGCCGCCGTGGTGGATGACGCCTTGATGGAGATCACCCACGTCATCCGCGGGGAAGACCACCTCCCCAATACCCCCCGGCAGATCCTCCTCTATGAGGCCCTTGGGTTTGCCCTCCCCAGTTTTGCCCATCACCCTTTCTTAGTAGCGCCTGAAGGGGAGCGGCTGAGCAAGCGGTATGGGGCGACCTCAGTTCGGGCTTACCGGGAAGAAGGATTTCTCCCCCAGGCCGTAACAAATTATCTCGCCCTCCTCGGTGGGGGGATATCCGGCGGTGAGGAGATCATGTCGTGGGAACAGATGATCAAACAATTTTCCTTGGAGGGGATTGCACGGAGCCCTGCGACATTCGACTTAGGGAAGCTGCGCTGGCTGAATCGGAGCCATCTGCGCACCATGGGGGGTGAGGAGATATTGCCACTTGTCCGACCCTTCCTCCAGGATCTCCCCCTCAAAAAGGTAGATGATCGATGGCTGGTTCAAGTAATGGACGCAGTCAAAGACAATATTGAGACCCTCGCCGAGATCAGGGGATATCTCCCCATCTTTCTGCCGGAGGAGTTTTCAGTGGATGAAGAGGCCCGAGCAGTCCTCGCAGAGGATAGGGCCCTCCAGGTGGTTAAGGCCATGGAGGAGGTTGTGAAAGGTTTGGAGGGGGTGCATGAAGATGATTTTCCCCAGATCGTTTCCGAACTCAAAAAGCGGACCGGACTCAAGGGAAAGAAACTCTTTGCACCCATCAGAGCGGCCCTCACCGGCAGGATAGAAGGACCGGAGCTGAAGAATATACTCCCCCTCTTGGGGAAGGGAGTGATCCTGGAGCGGCTCGCTCAGGTTTTGAAATAGAAGACTGAAACAATGGCGTTGCGCGTCCATAATACCATGACCAAGAAAAAGGAGAAGCTTGTCCCCCTGCAGGAGGGGAAGATCGGGATGTATGCCTGCGGGGTCACGGTTTATGATCTCTGCCACATCGGCCATGCCCGCAGCGTCGTGGTCTTCGACGTGATCTATCGATATCTCCTGTACAAGGGGTATGAAGTGACCTACGTGCGCAACTTTACTGATGTGGACGACAAGATCATCAAACGGGCGCAGGAAGAAGGCGTCAGCACAGAGGAGATCGCGGCGAGGTACATCGAGGAGTTCAATACCGATATGGGGGCATTGGGATTGATGGAGCCGACCGTTGAACCGAAGGCCACCGAGCACATCACCGACATGATCGCTCTGGTACAGCGCCTTATAGAAAAAGGTCACGCCTACGAAGTGGAAGGAGATGTCTACTATGCGGTGGAGAGCTTTCCCGAGTACGGCAAGCTCTCCAAGAGGAGCCTGGATGAGATGCAGGCCGGGGCGCGGGTGGAGGTGGATGAGAAGAAGCGCAACCCCCTTGATTTCGCCCTGTGGAAGGCGACCAAGCCCGGGGAGCCCTCGTGGGAATCCCCCTGGGGGGAGGGGCGTCCCGGATGGCACATCGAGTGCTCCGCCATGAGCCAGAAATATCTAGGCGATACTCTCGACATCCACGGCGGCGGGAAAGACCTCATCTTTCCCCACCACGAGAACGAGATCGCCCAGGCCGAGGGTGCCACGGAGAGGCCCTTTGTCCGCTACTGGCTGCACAACGGCTTCGTCAACATCGACAAGGAAAAGATGTCCAAGTCCCTCGGGAATTTTTTAACCATGAAAGAAATCCTGAAGGAACATCACCCGGAGGTGGTGCGCCTCTTCCTCCTCTCCCGCCACTACCGCAGCCCTATCGATTTTTCCAGCCAGGGGATGGAGGAGGCCCGCGGAAACCTGGAGCGGTTCTATCAGACCTTAGCGGGGATTGATGAGGTTATTGCTCAAGACAAAACACATGAACCAGTACCTGAAGGGCTTTCTCCGGAGGAGATGGCGGTCTATCGGCAAGCGGAGGAGTTCACCGATAAATTTGCGGAGGCCATGGATGATGACTTCAACACCGCCGTGGCAATTGCCGCCCTCTTTGAGCTCAGCCATGATCTCAACCGTCTCCTCCAGAAGCCCTCTTCTCATGCCCCCCAGGTCCTCCACAAGGGGAGAGAGGCCTTCGCTGTGGTAGGGGAAGTCCTGGGCATATTCCAGGATGATCCACGCGCCTTCCTGGAGGCCGAAAGGGTACGCAGAACTGAGGCCCTTACACTCTCAGAAAAAGAGATTGAAGGATTGATCACGGAGCGGAATGAGGCCCGCAAGACGAAGGCATGGGCCCGGGCCGATGAAATCAGGGACCACCTCGCCTCCCAGGGGATTGTTCTGGAGGACACATCCAAAGGGACGACCTGGCGGGTGCAGTAGACCTGAAGGTTTTTTTTGCAGAGATCCCTTAATGGTCCCTCCTAATTCTCTCAGGTGGTAGGTAATGTGACGATCTGCCCGTTTCGTTTGCTCCCTTGTTCTTTTACCTCGATCATGATAGTGTAAGGCTCGGATTATGGGGTCAGAGATCTCACAAAAGTGGCTTGAGCGTGTGGATTATGACATGGAAACAGCAAAGGCCATGTCCCAGGCCGGACGTTTCATTTATGTGGTATTTATGTGTCAGCAGGCCCTTGAAAAGGGCTTTAAGGCATTCCTTGCGCACCGAAGCAAGGAAATTGTTCCTATACATAACCTTCGGCGTTTGTCTGAACATGCGGAGGTCATCCATGAACTTGGCGAAGATCAATTGGTGAAATTGGACTTTCTCTCGCATTACTACATCAATGCCCGTTATAAGGAGGATCTTAATCAGTTATCCAAAGGAGTTACAGCATCAGTGGCACGAGATTTTATAGAATTCGCTGAGGAGATTATCGCATGGCTTCGTCAAAAGATGAAGTAATAAAGATCGCCGATGGGTTCCTGAAGCTTATCCATCAGAAGCACGATGTAAAACAGGCCTACCTCTTTGGCTCATTTGCCAAAGATGCGGCACGAGAGTATAGCGACGTCGATCTTGCCGTCGTATTGGGGAATTTAGCCAATGACGAAGACTCCCCGTTTGACGAAGATTTTGAGATCTTTCACGAGGCGCAAAAATATAATTCGCTGTTGGAGGTTGTCTGCTTTGTTCAAGATGAGTTTGATGAAGAGAGGAGCTCGCTCGTTAGAAAGATCAAGTCAGAAGGGATCAGATTGATCTAGGCCCACCTATTTCGAAACCTTGAACCCTCGAACCCTTGGCCCCTTTCCAATATAAAAAGGGCGGGGTTTCCCCCGCCCTGAGAATCCAGCAAAAAACGGTTACGGTAGATCGAACAAGAAGGAGCAGCCTCCGCCTATGTACCACTCGCTGCGGGCGGATTCTCCCTCAAGGAGGTTAATGAGTACTCCATTCGTATACCAATCCCCATCGCCGTCCAGACGCAGTTGTTGGTAACCAGCGTTGACGAAGGGCTCCAGGGCGAAACCATTAAATCGCACCGTGCCTCCCACCGAGGCCCCGATCCCCCAGTGATAGCCATTCATAGAGATACCGGCATCGTCTTGTGTAACTATACCACGCACTAGTCGATAATAGTAATAGTCTCCCTCCCACTGCACCCAGCCGTAGAAGAGGTTTAACCCTGCTCGCAGGGCCACCGTTGGAGAAATCTCATGTTCCCCGGCAAGCCTCAGCATGACCTGGTGCTCGTTGAGATCCGGTATAGTAAGATCTTGCGCATCCCAATCTACACCGTTGGCCCACGCATCGTGCCAGGAAAAGGTGTTGTTACGCTGGAGGTAGTTGTAGTAGAGACCGCCGGCGACCCTCGTTCCCGCATTAAGCTCCTTATCCAGGCCGCCACCGGCCGTGAGCGCAAAGCTCCGCTCTTGATTTTCGTAATCTACCTGATCACCGGTCCATCCATACGTCCCTCCTCCGTCACCGTCCCTGGTCTTGGTCTGGTAGTCGATCCTCACGAGGAACGGGAGCACAAGGCCGTCACTTAAGGGATGACGCACCCAGAGGTCGCCGCCGATGCGCCAGCCATCCACACCGCCGTCCAGGTCCCACCCATTCATAGGGTTGCCCACCGGTGCTTGAAACTCATATTCCCACCCGTTGTCTCCGGCGAAGATATAGCCGCCTCGCAGGGTAAACTCGACATCCGCAGGGCCGATGGCCCCCTCGAGAGAACCCTTGAGCAGGGTCTCCCAATACTGGGAGTCATAGGGGAAAAACCCGAAGAATCCACCGAACAGCTCATCATTTGAGAATGCAGGGCTCAGATCGTTCTGATACGCATAATTATTCTGCTCTTCCCCGCGGTAGGCGAACTGGACCTCGCCCCCCAGGTTGAGGCCGCCTACCGGCAGGCCATAGAAGAGGCTCAGGGCGAATGCATCCAGGTCGTTCCCTGCGTCAGCTGTCCAGGCTGGAGGTGTCGCATCTTCCCAATCCCCGTCGTAGGCGCCCCTCATGCCCTCGTAGGTAAAGAAGAGCCCCATCCTCCCCGTCCCCAGGGGAAAGGCAGCGCCCACCAGAACATCGTGCCTCATCTCAGCACCGGCCATGTCAAGGTAATCCCAATCCACAAGGACGCTGGCGGGAGTGAAATAATCGACGTCAAAATCCCAGTTCATCACATCGTTGTAGGTAAACCGATAATTGCCGTAGAACCTGACCCCTTCTCCCTTGGCGATCTTTGCGGGATGGATGAGGAAATCGGACTCATCCGAGAGCAGTCCGTACGGGTCACCCATACCCCCCATCCTCCCCTGCCAGCTGTATGCAGTCCCTGCCAGGGTGATAACCAGGAAGGAGAGACAAAGCAAAAACAATAAAGCCTTCTTCATAATCCTTTCCTCCTTTCTCTGATTCTTTAATAGAAAAGCTTGATAATTTCTTAAGCTGGCACAAGACTAACAAAAGGGAAAGACCTTTGTCAATAGAGTTTGTATAAAAAAAGGAGTGATCACAGAACAGTACATTGTGACGGCACTTATTCTGATAAGGTGCAAGGCCAGGTCTGTGCCCGAGCATGTCCTGCGACTCCATTACTATCAAGGCAGTTCTGTGTTACAATAAAAAATCCCGCTAGTTCTCAAGCTTACTTCTGAATTAAGGAGAGGTCGAAACAAATCATGACTCGTTTTAAACTCGTATCTACATTCCAACCCACCGGTGATCAGCCGCAGGCCATCGCAAAGCTGGTCAAGGGTCTGCGGGAAGGAGCAGGGTATCAGGTCCTGCTCGGTGTTACAGGATCGGGGAAGACCTTCACCATGGCCAATTGCATCGAGCAGGTCCAAAGGCCGACCCTCGTCATCTCCCACAACAAGACCCTGGCGGCCCAGCTTTACAGTGAGTTTCGCGAGCTCTTCCCGGAGAACGCGGTGGAGTTCTTCGTCAGCTACTACGACTACTATCAGCCCGAGGCCTATATCCCCGGCAGCGATCTCTACATCGAAAAGGACACCTCCATCAACGAGGAGATCGACAAGATGCGCCACTCGGCCACCCACTCGCTCCTAGAGCGCAACGACGTGATCATCGTGGTCAGTGTCTCGTGCATCTACGGCCTGGGATCGCCCGAGGCATACTACGGCCTGCTCCTCTATATCGAAAAGGGGAAGCGGATGCCGCGGGGTGATATCCTCTCCAAGCTCGTGGAGATCCACTACGAGCGCAATGACATCGACTTCCACCGGGGGACCTTTCGGGTGAGGGGTGATGTAATAGAGATCTTTCCTCCGTATGAAGAGGCCAGGGCCATCCGCGTGGAGCTCTTCGACGAGGTGGTCGAAGGGATCTACGAGATCGACCCCTTGCGTGGAAAGGTCATCACCTCCCTGGAGAAGATCGCCATCTATCCGGGGAGTCACTACGTGACCACGTCTGAGCGGATGAAGCTCGCCTTGGAGGGGATCAAGGTAGAGCTGCAGGAGCGCCTGGCTGAGTTTAAGGAACAGAACAAGCTCCTCGAGGCCCAGCGCCTGGAGCAGCGCACGATGTTCGATTTGGAGATGTTTCAGGAGATCGGCTACTGCAAGGGGATCGAGAACTACTCCCGCCACCTTACTGGCCGCCGGCCCGGGGAGCCCCCGCCGACACTGATCGACTACCTCCCCCAGGATGCCCTCATCATGATCGACGAATCCCATGTCACCATCCCCCAGCTCGGGGGGATGTACTACGGGGACCGCTCTCGCAAGGGGACCCTGGTGGAGTACGGCTTCCGCCTCCCCTCGGCCTTGGACAACCGCCCCCTCACCTTCGAGGAGTTCGAGGAGCGGGCCAGGCAGGTTGTCTGCGTCTCCGCCACGCCGGGTGCGTATGAACTGGCCAAGAGCGATGGCAGGGTGGCGGAACAGATCATCAGACCCACCGGCTTGATGGATCCGGCCATCGAGGTGCGGCCGGCACGCAACCAGGTGGATGACCTCCTCGGAGAGATCAAAGAACGGGTCGAGATGGGTGATAGGGTCCTGGTCACGACGCTCACGAAGCGGATGGCGGAGGATCTGACGGAGTACTACGCCGACCTCGCGGTGCGAGTGAAGTACCTCCACTCTGAGATCGACACGTTGGAGCGGGTGGAGATCATCAGGGATCTGCGCTTGGGGAAGTTCGATTGCCTGGTGGGGATCAACCTCCTGCGGGAGGGGCTCGATATACCCGAGGTGTCGCTCGTGGGCATCCTCGATGCCGACCGCGAGGGGTTTCTGCGCTCGGAGCGGGCCCTGATCCAGACCTGCGGGAGGGCGGCCCGGAACGTGGCAGGCAAGGTCCTGCTCTATGCCGAAAGGATCACCCCCTCCATGGCAAAGGCCATCGAGGAGAGCACGAGGAGGCGGAGCATTCAAGAGGAATACAATCAGACCCACGGCATCACGCCGGAGACCATCACAAAGTCGATCCGCGATGTCCTCACCTCGGTCTATGAGGCCGATTACTATACCGTGCCGGTGGTGCGGGAGGAGGAAGCGGGGTACGTCTCTCCCCGGGAGTTGCCCAAGGCCATCAAGCGGCTCAAAAAGGAGATGCGGCAGGCGGCCGAGCGCCTGGAGTTCGAGCGGGCGGCCGAGTTCAGAGACCGCATCCAGCGCCTCCAGGAGGCCGCCATTACACGGGATATACCGTTGGATGAGTAAACTGCAATCGGCCTAAAGGCGATTGAGGGGTCAAGGATGCGAGGATTCAAGGGTTCA
>CAYWLI010000068.1:11371-13233 GCA_964459135.1 uncultured Thermodesulfobacteriota bacterium
TGCCCCGAACTCCGGGGGTCTACCTCTTCACGGATCAGGGGGGAGGGGTGCTCTACGTGGGCAAGGCCAAAGACCTGCACAAGCGGGTACGCTCCTACTTTCAGGGGAAAGAACAGGACGTCAAGACCTCCGTTATGCTCGCGCGGGTGGCAGGGGTCGACCACATCGCCACCGGGACGGAAAAAGAGGCTTTGATCTTAGAGGACACCCTCATCAAGGAGCACCACCCCCGTTACAACATCCAGCTCAGGGATGACAAGCGATACCCCTTGCTCAGGCTCAGCGTGGGGGAGCGGTTTCCTCGGCTCTCCGTGGTCAGGCACACCAGGGGGGACGGCGCCCTCTATTACGGACCCTTCCCCTCGGCGACCTCCATGCGCGAGACCCTCAGGGTTATTCACAAGGCCTTTCCCCTGCGCCGATGCAGCGCGACCCAGTTCGCACACCGCAGCCGCCCCTGTCTCAACTTCCAGATGAACCGGTGCCTGGGGCCGTGCTGCAATGAGGTGAGTGAGGAGGAATACGGCCGGATCGTCGGTCAGGTCCGCCTCTTTTTGGAGGGGAAGAGCGACCTCCTTATTGAAGAGCTGCACAGCAGGATGGATCAGGAGGCCGAGGCGCTGCGGTTCGAGGAGGCGGCCAGGACCAGGGACCGTCTCGCCGCGTTGGAGCGGATCATTGAAGGACAGCGGGTAATCGCCCATGACGACTCCCACCGGGATGCCCTCGGCCTCGCACGAGGAGGGGGCAAGGCAAGTATCCAGGTCCTCTTCGTCCGCGGGGGGAGGCTCCTGGGGGGGCGGTCCTTCACTATTAAGGATGCAGGGCTCCCTGACCAGGAGGTCATATCCACCTTTCTGCACCAGTTCTACGGGGAGGGGCAGTTCATCCCCCAGGAGATCCTTGTCCCTCTGTCTTTGGATGACACCGTGCTCCTGGAGGATGTGTTAGGGGAACGAAGGAAGAGAAAGGTCCGAATCCGCCACCCCCGAAAGGGGAAAGCGGGTCATGACCTTCTCGGGATGGCCCAGGAGAACGCCGAGACGAAGCTCCTCGGACAGCTCCAGGGGGAGGATGCCCTGCAGGAGCTCAAGGAGCGGTTTTCTCTGGGGCAGGTCCCTGCCAGGATCGAAGGGTTCGACATCTCCAACCTGGGCGGGGGGCTGGCCGTGGGCTCGATGGTGGTCTTCGATCAGGGGGAGCCAGCCAAGGCCCGCTATCGCAGATACCGGATCAAGACCGTGGAGGGGATCGACGACTATGCCATGACCTATGAAGTTCTCTTGCGAAGGCTCCGCCGTGGTAAAGTGGAAGAGAATCTTCCCGATCTGGTCCTCATCGACGGGGGAAAGGGGCAGTTGAATGTGGCCTTGGAGGTCCTCAAGGAACTCGATATAGCAGGGGTGGATGTCCTGAGCCTGGCCAAGAAGCGAAAGTCGGAGGAGGCGGAAAAGGTCTTCCTCCCCAACAGAAAGGAAGGCATCCCTTTGCGCAGCTCATCCCCAGCCGTGCTGCTCCTGCAGCGGGTCAGGGACGAGGCTCACCGCTTCGCCATCGCCTATCATAGGCGGCTGCGCGGCAAGGAAGGACTTGTCTCCGTTCTCGATCAGATACCGGGGATCGGAGAGGGGCGGAAGCACGCCCTCTTGGAGCACCTGGGTGGTTTGGAAGGGGTCTTCGAGGCCTCCCCTGAGGAGCTGGCGAAAGTGCCGGGGATGAACAACGCCCTTGCCCAGCAAGTCTGGGATCATTTACATCGTGTGAAGAACAATAGTTTACCACGGAAAGACACGGAATAGCACGGATAGAATAATAAAGATGAATTATCGTATTAGTGCAGTGCAATTCTGTCGCTTTTCCCC
>CAYWLI010000069.1:0-6498 GCA_964459135.1 uncultured Thermodesulfobacteriota bacterium
ATCCAAAGAAAGGGGGGTGGGCGGTATAATCGAAGGAGATGTCGAGGTAAGTCAAAACTATTCCCATCCATACTTTTGGGCTCCTTTCATTTTGATAGGCAAATACAATTAAGGCGCTCATAGAAAATCAAGGATGGCCATCCACAAAAAACTAGCTCTATAATAACAACGGTGGCAGGGATTCCGTCTTGACTACCTTGAGCAGGCCGGTCTCCTCAGGCGTGAGTTCGAGGATATGCTGAAGGATCTCAGTGGGCCTCACGCCACCCTTTTTCTTAATTTCCATCTCTATCAAAATCGCCGCGCCAAAGAGTTCTTTGACAGAAGGGACTCCGTTCTGCATAGGAACAGAGTGGAGATAGGAATTTTGTGGGGTCAAATCTTCATTGTTGACATATTAGTCTTTCCTATGCTATAAGGCCTTCATGGCTCGGCCTCTTCGCATCCAGTATCCCGGTGCCGTGTATCACGTCACCTGCCGAGGGAACGAACAGAAGGACATCTTTAAAGACGACGCCGACCGACGACGCTTTCTTGAATACCTCATCCAATCCCTCGACATCTACAGCGTCAAGCTGTGCAGCTATATCATCATGACCAACCACTTCCATCTGTTGGTACAAACACCCCTGGGCAATCTCGCCGAATTCATGCGTCACTTCAATATCACCTACACCGGTTATTACAACCGTCGCCACAACAGAACAGGCCATCTCTATCAAGGCAGGTACAAGAGTATCTTGGTGGATAAGGACGCTTACCTGGCGGTTCTTTCTCGCTATATCCACCTCAATCCGGTCAGGGTAAAGGCCATGGAGAAGGTACCTCGTGAGGAAAAGATCAGATATCTCACCACCTATCCGTGGAGCAGTTTGCCGGGATATCTTTCAAGGCGCAAGAGGGAGGAATATATTGATTACACCCTCGTTCTTGCAGCATATGGCGGCGATACAGACCGAGCTCGGCAGGCCTATCGGGAAGCCCTGTATTTGGAACTGGCAGCCGGCATAGAGATAAAAGACAAAGTGTGTGGGCAGAGTATCCTTGGCTCGGAAGGGTTTATCGAGTGGGTTATGGAAAAATTCCTCAGTGGAGAAAAGGATCGGGAGCGGCCTTCGCTTAAAGAGATACACACCTATCGGGCCAAAGATGTTATATTGAAGGCCGTAGAGCAGGAGGCGGGCAAGGGGGTTGAGGAGATTATCAAGGAGAAAGGGGTCTATCGGCAGGTTCTCATGGAGCTTTTATATCGTGTTGGTGGTTTGAAAGGGCAAGAGATAGGGAAGATCATGGGGGTTGGTTATACGTCCGTGAGTCAGGAACGCAGGCGGTTGCGGCAGCGGCTGGCAGGAGATCGAAAACTTGCGGCCTTGATTGCGCGCATCGAGCAGAAATGTCACTAATGAAGATTTGACCCCATTCTTTCATAGATACCTCGGGGAATGTGGTTAAGAGGGTTGACTACGACTCGTTTGGGAATATAATCAACGACACTGATCCATCTTTTACAGTTGCCTTCGGCTTTGCTGGTGGTCTGTACGACCACGACATAGATCTGGTCCGATTTGGTTTTAGGGATTACGACCACGATATTGGCAGGTGGACAGCCAAAGATCCTATACTATTCGAAGGTGGTGATACTGATCTTTATGGGTACTGCCTAAATGATTCGATTAACTGGGCAGATCCATCAGGAGAGGCTGCCCAAGTTATTGCACCTGTTGTTATTACAGTCGGCGCTATAGCCGCAATTACGATGTGGGCTTTAACGCCTCAGGATCAAAAAGAGGCTTTATTTGATGCTATGCATGATGAGGCAAAAAAGCTTTGGGAGTCGTTATTCAGAAAAAAATCTAAAGAGGATCCAAATCTTTACAACAAAGAGAAACAGAAACTAAAGCAAGGCAATGCATGTCAACCACCAGAGGAACCAGATCCGAAAAAGAATCCTCCACCACCAATCAAACCGACAGATGCACAGAAATTAGCAAGAGAACCATTGTGGGGAAAGTTGTTGAGAGTAATTAAGGGAGAACCTTTGCCTTGAAAAAAAACAATCTATCTAGAAAATCGGTTGTATGCAATATCTGAATATAGGCAGACAGTCTTTGGGGGACGATAAAATGTCAATTGAAGTGAAAAATCTTTTAGAACAAGCTAAAGAAACTCACGAAAAAAAACAATATCTCAGTGAGATTGATTTACTTGACAGAGTCCTTTCTTTATCGACAAGCGAGATCGAAAGAGCAACAATACTGGAAAAAATTGGAAATAGCTATTATTTGCTTGATAGAAATGAAGAGGCTAAAAAATATTATCTATTAGCACTGCAAGCTGTCTCTAACTTATCAAACAATGAAAAGCTAAATTTGGTATGTTCAATAAATAATCGTTTGGGGGCAGTTTTTTTTGACGAAGGTGATTACCACGAGGCTTTATCTCACAAACTAATAGCAATGCGATGCATTGATCGACTGTGCAACGAAGACGCCTATTTGCTCCTAACAGCAATAGGGGTAAATTACGAAAAAACAGAACAATACAAAGAAGCTATCCTTTTCTATCAAAAGGCACTTAAGATCAAAAACATCGAAGAAAATGATATCGCAATGGTAAATAGTTACATTGGGCAATGTTATGATAAAATTGCGGACAAAGAAAAAGCTTTTAAATATTACAAGAGAACGTTTGATATTGATCCAGAATATGAGAATGGCTGGTATCTGATGTATAGATTTGCCGAACTTGCCTACGAGTTCGGTAAACATGAGATTTCCCAAAAATATTTCCTAAAAACTTTATTAAAAATTCCTTCTTCAGAAAAGTATTATCTTAAGGAGTGTAAGAAATATCTTGGTTACAATTATTTGGCTATTGGTAGTTATAAAAATGCCATATCTGAATTTGATGGTATCCTCACTTTGAAACCTGATTCTGTCTGGAGAGGAATTGCATATACCGGCATTGCCCAAGCTAATTTATCCATGGGTAAGGATAAAGCTGCCTTGCATGCAGCTCTGAAAGCCCTTGGTGAAGAACTCAGTGATGATTCCAAGGAAAGAATTTACTTCATGCTAGTTAAAACCCACCTGCTACGTAAAGAGATGACGATGGCAGATACCTGCTTTCAGAAATTATATCAATTAAATCCGCGAAGTAAATATGTCGAACAACTTTATAAGATTAATAAAAGTTTAAAAAAGACAACCAAAGGGGGAAAGGTTACTAAGAGGGGCTAAGCGAGAGAGTTAAGAGGGGACGTCCATAAAATTATAACTTTACAATATTACTATTATTTGCTTCTGTTATCTTCCTTTATATGCCCCGCAAGGCCTGCATTGATGCACCAGGTGTCCATCAGCTCGCAACGTTGCAGTATAACACCCCACTGCTTCCTATTTTTTCCTCTTCTTCATCTTTAAAATAACTTCCAATATTTCCTTCTTGTTCAGAATTCCCTTCTCAGCAAGCACCTCTATCAATGCCTCTATCTCGTACATGTTTGAGAGAGTTAATTCTTCATTAGGATCTAGGGGCCTATTTCACTGGTTAGGGACTTTCACGAATTGTTATGACCTACCCTTTTAAATATCTCTTTGCTATAGGCCCACTAAATATTTAAAGCAATGGGCTATCCTCGCTGCACGATTGCTTCATTCATGGCACTGACAATTTTGTTGATGTACTCTTTGTTGGTGGACACCAAAGCATTAGCTTCGCCAGAAGCACTACCAATCCTGACGATGTAATTGTTTTTGGCTAGAACTGCAACCATAATCCCGACGATAAGCACCATAATGCCAAAGGCTATTCCGCTCCCTCCGCCGTCGCTCGCCGCTACAATCCCTGTGATTATCAGACCAATTAATGCAATGATAACACCCGGTGTTCGGTTCGCAGTTTGCTTGCCTACTGCAACCGATGTGATGTTGGCCATCGCATAGGTTTTTGCACCCAATATGGCCCGTGCATTGGTCACACGAACACTACTGTCTTCATAATATGTGACTTCTCTTTGTTCCATCTATTGTCCTCCCATTTTTATCTTGCTGGAACAATCATTACGCACCTAAGCACGTTTCTTCTTGAGACGACAAGGCAAGATCCCTCTTATTTTGTTTGATTCTTTTGATAAAAAGCCCCCAAAGGGCACAATTCTCCTCAGAGGCTAAAATAATACCACCTTCCGGCAACCCACCTCCACAGAAGACACACAAAAGGCCTGTTTTGTCTCAACTTTTTCTAATCGTTGCGAAAGCCTGCACGTACCCAAAGTACTGCAAAGACAACTATATAAACGAGCATCCAAGAAACAGCAACAGGAACGAGATACAAGGCAAAAAGATTACCCCACCGAGTAGTACAAGATACTTCTTTGACTGTATACTTTTCCCATTCGTCTGGTTGCGGAGTACTGGATACTTGCTCTTCTTCCACTCTTCTGCAACTGCTAAGAAAAGTATCCTTTCCAAAATATTTTACAGGTCCAAAGACTTTTGTTAATTCTTTTCTTACGTCTTCCGGAATTTTTTGATTTTTATTTCTATTATATGACTCAGCCACTTCGGCTGCATAATAAGCTTTTGCAGACTGATGCTCAAAAATCGCATAGATAGAAACGAAGACAAACCATGTAAGAGACAGGACGATTCCGAGCCTGATCCAACCGGTGCGCCTGGTGAGTTTCATCTATTGAATCCTGACTGCCCCAGAAGATTAATGGTTATGTTGTTAGGTTACTTAAATCCCCATAGAACTATAAAAAACTTAGGCTAAAATGCACGTATTGTCAATGGTGAAATGGGAATTGCTAATTGGACGAAGAAGGGCATATAATGAGGTCAGCTCTTTGATGCAGAGTGAGATTGCCCGCCATGTAGGGATGCATTATCCGACAACAAGCAATCTTTTACGGGGAAAGGGATAATACCAAAAGAAAAGACCTGACCCTTTTAAGTGCAGGAAACCAGGGGAAAATCTTGATTACCTCCCATCGCACCACGACCACAAAAACACCATTGAGATGGCTCTACCTTGGTTTCCCTTTGGTGTTGCTCATACTGTGTATGGTGCCGCCCTGCGCACCCCTCACGGGCCGTATCAGCGGCCCGAATCACCACGCAGTCAGGGAAGTTTTGGAGGGGAAACGGACGGTGGCCAACGCTGCCTGGTGGGGCTTTGATGCAGAGGATGCAACCGAATGCCTCCAGGTCGCTATCCGATCAGGTGCAAAAAAAGTTATTGTTCCCGATATGGGAAAACCCTGGGTCGTTGGGCCGATCACCCTCGAATCCGAGCAGAAAGTTATATTGAAACGGGGAGTTGTCATCCTCGCCCGGGAAGGTAATAAGGGACGTCCATAAAATTATAACTTTACAATATTACTTACTTCTGTTATCTTCCTTGTATGCCCCGCAAGGCCCGCATTGATGCACCAGGTGCGCTGCACCATATTATCCTACGCGGAATAGAACGCAAATGGATATTTCAAGACGATACGGATAGGGATAACTTTCTTGTACGCGTTGGAACTCTTGTCTCAGAGACAGCCACGGCTTGCTATGCCTGGGCGCTACTGTCCAATCATGTCCATCTTTTGCTCAGGACTGGCACTGTACCGATCGCTACGGTTATGAGGAGGTTGCTCACCGGTTATGCGCTCAGCTATAATCGGCGACACCGCAGGCACGGGCACCTCTTTCAAAACCGGTATAAATCCATCCTGTGTCAGGAAGATCCCTATTTTTTGGAATTGGTACGGTACATTCATCTGAATCCCTTACGTTCACGAGCAGTGAAGAATCTTGCTGATTTGAATACTTACCCTTACAGTGGTCACTGTGTGCTTGTTGGCAAGCGGGAGCATGACTGGCAAGTTAGTGAGTATGTGCTTGCTTATTTTGGTGGGAAGGTGGGCAGGGCGCGGAGGCGATATAAAGCCTATGTGCAGGAGGGTATAGCGCATGGGCGCAGGCCTGAGCTTGTTGGGGGAGGATTGATCAGGAGCGTGGGTGGCTGGTCTGGGCTCAAGAAACTGCGCAAAGGGTTAGGGCGAATCAAAGGAGATGAACGAATCCTCGGAGACAGTGATTTTGTCCGTAAGGTTCTTGCCAGTGCTGAGGAGCACTATGAACGCACGTACCGATTGAAGTCTCAAGGGTATGATGTGGCACGTCTTGCCAAGCGTGTTGCCGATATTTTTGACATGGAGGCTGAAGAGGTGTGCTCTGCCGGTAAATATCGCAAGACTGTGAAGGCGCGCAGTGTCTTTTGCTATTGGGCGGCAAGGGAGCTTGGGGAGAGTGCGACTTCCCTTGGCAGAATGCTTGGCCTTTCGCAGCCTGCAGTGAGTATTTCGGTTAAGAGGGGGGAAAAGATAGTGAAAGAAATGGAAATTGAAATGCTAAATGAATAAATTTATAATTTTATGGACGTCCCCCTCCTTTTTCCCCAGTAATCTTAATCTTATACCCTTCAAAAGGGGAGTTGGTTTTGTTC
>CAYWLI010000069.1:6598-12918 GCA_964459135.1 uncultured Thermodesulfobacteriota bacterium
TTTTTCCCCAGTAATCTTAATCTTATACCCTTCAAAAGGGGAGTTGGTTTTGTTCCATGTCGTTCCGTCAAGCCAACTAATGTCTTGAGCCTCTTCGCAAGTAACCGCACCGCTTAACGCAAAAACTACCAATACTACAGCCAAAACAATGATTACTTTTCTCATATCTTTCCTCCTTTCAGTAAGAAAATCTATTAAAACACTAAACTCAAACTTAAACCATAAAATACAAAAGCCCCCAAGAGAGTGTACTAACTCCCTCAGAGGCTAATTAGAGCACCTTCCAAAACCCTCTTTCCATGTATCCCCCTCGAAGGTTGAAGGTTAGGTTGTTAGGTTATTTGTATTACCCCAATAGCAAGAATAGATTATTGCTCTTTGCAAAACTAATGTCAATAAGGATTGCCCTAATTTAGTGAAACCTCAACAGCTTGCGGGCTCAAGTCTATTAAACATCCTCTTACGATAACGGCGGCAGGGATTCTGTCTTGACCACCTTGAGCATACCGGTCTCCTCAGGCGTGAGCTCGAGGATATGCTGGAGGATCTCAGTGGGCCTCACGCCACCCTTCTTTTTAATTTCCATCTCTATCAAAAATTCCGCGCCGAAGAGTTCTTTGACAGAAGGGACTCCGTTCTGCATAGCAACAGAGGGGACATAGGCATCCCTCTTCACTACCTGGAGCCTCTCAACGCTGTCCAGGGCATTGACCTCCTTCATCCCCTTCTTCTTATCCTGGATGAGGATGAGCGCTTCTTTCTGAAGGATATGGAAGATCCTCTCGCGCAATTCCTCTTCTGAGAATGCCCTCCCTATCGCCTCCAGCGAGATGAGAAACCGATCGGCCTCAAATACCGTAGGCAGCGGCCTCCCCTTCAAGGCCATCTCAGAGGCATGAGTGATCCGCAACCCAAGGGGGAGCTCCGCGTTCAACCGCTCCTGAAACTCCGCTGCTTTCATATACCGATCAAGATCAAGATCCATAAATTCCGCTAAGCTCTCCGTGCCGACAGGCAGCGGATTGGTAAAGGATATCTTGGCCAGGGGATGAAACCCCTCGGAGAACCGCATGGGGATGCCGCCCCGCCGGGCCGCCCTGACGAAGACATCGACCATCTCCAAATGGCCGAGGAACCTGGCCTCCCCCACCTTGACAAACTGCGAACGGATCTTCTTCACCCACGGCCTTGTGCGCATACCCTCCCGGGAGGCTAATGGCGGGGGGGGCGCAAAGGAGGCATCTGACAGGACCATTGTGATCTCCTTGTCGCAGACGCCGCACTGGCGGCACTCTCCCCCGCGGCAATCAGGGGTCACCTCCCCTGTGCGGGCATGCTCCCTTTCATCCCGCAAAAATCCCTCTTCAACTCCACAATTAAGATGAGACCAGGGGTGCCGCTCGGATGCCCCCCTCTGACGGCTGGCGTAAAACAAAGGGTCGAGGCCGCAATCGGCAAATGCCTCCTGCCATTCACCCCACCGCAGGTGCTCTGTCCAGCCGTCGAATTGACAGCCTCGCTCATGGGCCTTCAGCAGGACCTCCCCGAGTCGCCGGTCACCCCTGGCAAAGACCCCTTCCAACAGGCTCATCCTGGCGTCATGCCACTTCAGCCGCAGACCTTTCCCCCTGAGCTCGTCCTTGAGGTATCGTTGCCGCTCTTGTACCTCCTCCAAGGCCAGTTGGGGCTCCCATTGAAAGGGGGTGTGGGGCTTGGGGACGAACGTGGAGATACTGACGTTCACATTCCCCCCCCGCTTCCCCCTCCCCCCCTGACGGGCGATCCGCTGCGAGAGGGAGACGATCCCCCTCAGATCCTCCTCCCTTTCGGATGGGAGACCCACCATGAAGTAGAGCTTGATCAGGTTCCAACCCGCTTCAAAGACCTGGGCCGCGGTCTCCAACAGCTCTTTTTCATCGGTGATCTTGTTGATGACCCCCTGCAACCGCCCGGTGGCCGCCTCAGGGGCCAGGGTAAAGCCCGTCTTGCGCACCCGCTTGATCTCTTCGATAAGTCCCCTGGTCAGGGTGCCCACCCGCAGGGACGGCAGGGAAACGGCCACCTTGGCGTCCGCGTATCTCCTCATCAGGGTCTCCAAGAGGGGGGAGATACCGGTATAGTCACCCGTGCTCAGGGAGAGGAGGGAGATATCGTCATACCCCGTCCTCCGCATGGATTGATCGATGATCTCCAAGATGCGTCGGGGGTCCCGCTCCCGAACAGGACGGTAGATGTAGCCCGCCTGGCAAAACCTGCACCCCCTGGTGCACCCCCTGGTGATCTCCACACTCAATCGATCATGGACCACCTTCAGAAAGGGGACCAGCGGGGCCAGGGGATAGTAGCACTTATCGAGGTCAATGACGGTCCGCTTGCGCACCCCCCCATACCCATCCCGGGCCACAAGGGGGTTGATCTCATCGATGGTGCCATCTGACTGGTAGCTGACCTGGAACAAGGAAGGAACGTAGACCCCCTCGATGGAGGCAAGTGCTTGCAAGAGGGTATCCTTATCACCCCCATCCGCCTTCCATCGCTTTATCAGATCAACCACCTCCAGGATGACCTCCTCACCATCCCCCAGACAAAAGGCGTCGAAGAAATCCGCCAGGGGTTCGGGGTTGAAGGCGCATGGTCCCCCGCCGATGATCAGGGGCATATCCGCTCCCCGCTCCCGCGCCAGCAAGGGTATCTGGGCAAGAGAGAGCATGTTCAGGACATTCGTATAGCAGAGCTCGTATTGGAGGGAGAAGCCGATGACGTCGAAGGCACGCAACGGGGTGCCGGACTCCAGAGAGCTGAGGGGTATGTTCCGGGAACGCAGGCGGGCCTCCATATCGAACCACGGGCTGAAGGCCCGCTCGCACACGATCCCTTCCTGGGCGTTGAGCAATCCATACAGGATCTGCATGCCGAGATGGGACATGCCGATCTCATAGGCATCGGGGAAGCAGAGGGCGAATCGCAGCTCGGCTTGATTGATGTCCTTGCGGCAGGCATTGACCTCTCCCCCCAGATACCGGCACGGCCTGCTCACCAAGGGCAAAAGATCCTGCATCATATCATCTCCCTCACCAATCATGATATATACCGCCCGAACCATTGTCAACGAACCCCCCTGAACAGGGAAGCACAATATTCCCTTGAAAAACAACGGATCGATATATATGTTATGTATAATAGAAATACAGGGGAGGATTTATACTATGAGTGAAGGAGCTATCGCGCATATCAGTGATGCAGAATTCGAGCAGGAGGTCATAAAGGCTGACTTGCCCGTGCTGGTGGATTTTTGGGCGCCGTGGTGCGGCCCTTGTATTATGGTCGCCCCCATGCTGGAAGAGCTGGCCCAAGAGTTGAGCGGAAAGATCAAGATAACCAAGATGAACGTGGATGAAAATCCCACGACACCCCCGCTCTACGGCATTCGTGCCATACCCACCCTCATCATCTTTAAGGGGGGAGAGGTAGTGGAACAGATCACCGGGGTGGTCCCCAAGGACCAGTTGAAGTCCAAGCTGGAACAGGCGGCGTAAAACGACGAGTCACGTGCAGTAATAAAAAAAGGGCAACCACATGAGTTATCGCACTACTGCGGACCGCCAGCGCGGCGGTCCGCCTTTTTATTACCGAGAGCGCCCTCATTAGGCGGTTATTCTATCTCCAGATTACCCCGACCGCAAAACAACCCCGCCTCATATCACATGTAGAAATGTCAAATTATAATTGACATTTACTAACATTTTTGATAATTAAAAAGATGATTGGCGCCTGGGACGCAAATCCAGCTGAGCGGGCCGAGAGGAGATCAGATTAACCAAAAAACCTATCCTTCTCTATTACGTGGATTCAGCCCAAATCGGCATGATGCCATAGGGAAAACATGAGAATGCAAGAATCAATACAAACAACTGGTAGTCGGGAATCCCTGATTGATGTTACCAACCTAACGAAAACGTTCGACGATATAACGGCCGTGAGTGAAATAGCTTTTTCCCTCAAGAAGGGGGAGATTTTCGGATTCCTTGGCCCTAATGGAGCAGGGAAGACAACGACCATCAACATGCTTACAGGACTCTCCAGACCTGATGCAGGAATGATCACAATCGCTGGTCAAGACTGTGTGAAATATCCAAAAAAGGCACAGCATTTAATTGGCATTGTCCCCGATGAAAGCAATCTCTATCCCGAGCTATCCGGATTCGATAATCTTTGCTTCTGCGCCGCATTATATGGAATGCGCAAGCAAGAGCGTCAAGAGAGGGCACGTGAGCTATTGGAAAAATTCGGCCTCAAGGATGCAGCACATCGAAAGTTCGGCGGATATTCAAGGGGCATGAAACGAAAACTGACCATCGCGGCAGGCATTATTCATCATCCACAGATCCTGTTCCTCGATGAACCTACGACCGGCATAGACGTAGCCAGTGCCCGGCAGATCCGCCAACTTATCTCCGATCTCAACTCAGGCGGGACGACGATATTCCTGACTACGCATTATATCGAAGAGGCCGAGCGGCTGTGCGGCCGAATCGCCTTCATCGTCCAGGGGCGAATCGCCCGCATCGATACCATCGAGAATTTGATGCAGCAGACGCAGGGCCGCCACGTCGTGCAATTCGCCATCTCAGATAACACGGCCGGCCTGTGTAAAAATATCATAGCCGAGTTCCAGGATCTCCAGTGTCGTCCCGTCGCCGGCGGCGTTCGCGTCGAGTCGTCCCGGCCTATTCGGGTAGGCCCGCTGGTGCGGCTCTTGGAGGATGAGGGCGCTGAGGTGTCCGAGGCTCGCAAAATTCGCCCGACACTGGAGGATGTCTTTGTACAGATCACGGGCATTGAGGCGGGGATGATGAAGCAGGAGAAGGAGAAAATGAAGATGGGGGGCGAATCATGAAGAAGTGGATCGCCTTCTGGAATATCCTGGCTAAAGACATGCGTTCATACTACCTCAAGCCTCCCAACATCAGTTGGGGACTGTTGTTTCCCCTGGTCTGGATTGCCATGTTTTTCATTCGCTCCGGGCTGGGGTTTGAAAGCATCACCGGTCTGCTTCCGGGCGTCATGGCGCTGAGCGTGCTCTTCGGCACAACCAGCGTACTTTCCGTCACCGTAACGTTTGAAAAAAAAGGGCGATCATTCGAAAGGTTGTTGCTGGCCCCGATCTCGCTGGAACTGCTCATGCTGGCAAAAACGACCGGCGCCATTCTGTT
Source organism: uncultured Thermodesulfobacteriota bacterium (assembly GCA_964459135.1). Lineage (GTDB taxonomy): Bacteria > Desulfobacterota > B13-G15 > B13-G15 > RBG-16-54-18 > CAYWLI01. The sequence goes on from CAYWLI010000069.1 coordinate 11,812, forward strand.
TGGAACCATCAACGCCTTCGTTCCGATTCTGATCGCGTTGTTTTTGACGGATCTGTCGGCTGTGAACTGGTCGATTATGGTGCCAGCGGTGGTCTTGATCGCCGTAAGCTCCACATTTTTGGGGCTTTTTATTGCCGTCTCGGTAAAGGAGGTTTTCGAAGCCCAGACGTTCTCTAATTTTTTCCGTTTCCCGATGATTTTCCTGTGCGGACTCTTCTTCCCGATCGCATCCCTTCCATTAGTTTTGCGCCCGTTGTCTTATATATTGCCTCTTACATACGGTGTGGACATTCTTCGAGGGGCAATTACGGGAAAAAACAGTATGTATCTTGGATTGGATTTTTTTGTAATAATTTTTTTCTGTTTAGTACTTTTTTTTGTTACCCTGAAGAACATCAACAGGAAATGGATTACGTAAATCTTGGCATAACAAGACGCTCCACCGGACGGCAATTCCGTTTCGTTCTATTCCCGGCCGGTGAACTAGCTCATTATTAAATAAAAGAACATTACTGATCATGCCTCAACTCGTGAAAGGCGGAAAGAACACATTTGGATGGTCTATCGTAAGTGAACAAGGCGATATCGCCATACCCCCTGACGCATATGCTGAATACGGTTTTGTAGAGGGAGAAACCGCACTGGTCATGTCAGGCAGCCGGAAATCGGGCGGATTGGTATTGTCAAGGCTTGAAACATTTATGCAGTCCTCAATCGCAGGCGTACTGGCAGAACACGGGGACCTGGCCGACCATCGAATCCCGGAGGGAGAAACCGTCAAAATCGGGCCACGATTTTACTGCCGGGTACAAATAAAAGATATGCGATTCTCAGTACCACTCAATACGCTGGAAAAATATGGGATAGCAAAGGGATCTGCATTGCTTACGGTTCGAGGCAGCAATGTCGGACTCACATTTATTGTAAAAGGACCAATCATAGAGGAAGCACGAAAGCATCCTGAATTGGAGACGTTCTTTTAAGATTACAGAACCATCGCATCGTAAGGAGGATTCCTGCGCTGCGGTTTCTTCGCACACGCGCAACGTTTGCGCCTCACATCAGCATAAATCCGTCCTCAGGCAATGTTGCAAAACAGGCATGGCT
>CAYWLI010000070.1:0-12819 GCA_964459135.1 uncultured Thermodesulfobacteriota bacterium
TGCCCACATGGTTCGGGGCACTTGGTGCCTACGCTGAGAAGACAAACAAGAAGGCAGCGGTCTTTGCCCTTGACGACCCTGATGGTAAGGGTTGGTACATGGGTTTTACCGGCGCTGCGCAAGAGATGGGGTATGATTGTTACCGCGCCAAAGACCAATTCGGCATATATCCCTTCGGAACGACGGACTTTACACCCCTCATCCAGGAATGGAAGAAGCACGGCTGTGAGATCATTTGGGGGAATACTATTGCGCCTGATTTGGGGATCATGTTCAAACAGTGTAAGGCGCAAGGCTTTAATCCCAAATTAGTCTTCGCTACCCGGGGGGCCATGTTCTATCAGGAGATCGTATCCTGGGGAGGTGATTTGCCGGATGGCGTACTGACGGAGGTCTACTGGACACCGTACATGGAAGGTGCCCGTGGCATTGGCGACACGACGCCTCAATCATTGGCGCAACGGTGGTATGACGAGAAAAAGGAACCATTGGCACAAGGAATAGGATGGAATTATGCGGTAGCGCAAACACTATTTGACGCCATTGAAAGGGCCGGCACCCTTGATGCCGAAGCGGTGTTAAAGGCGTTAGGTGAGACCGATCTGAACACCATGTGGGGGCGTGTCGTGTTTGAGAAAGACACGCAGTTTCAGCGGGTACCATGCCAGGTAGGCCAGTGGGTGAAGACCGATAAACCCTGGGTATGGGAGATGCCGATAGCCTTCTCCTATAATGACTTTATGCCTGCGACGAGTGAAGTGGTGTTCCCCAAGCCGTGGGACTAACCGAGGTATGGATAGAACAAACCAAACAGGGCTTGGGCTCCAGCCAGCCCAAGCCCTGTTTATTATGCAACGAAGGGATGTGCATTGGTGGTTGAGCCGAGATGAATGAACAAAGGTGGTTGCCACTCATTGCTCGATCATATATAAAGATAGTCGATGGAATAAAAGGATGCTGACATGAAGGCTCCGATTCTTTCTGTGAAAAACGTACATAAACATTTCGGAGGATTGGCAGCGGTTATTGACGTGAACTTTAATGTGCAGGCAGGTGCAATTTTGGGTTTGATGGGCCCGAACGGAGCCGGCAAGTCGACGCTGTTGAATATTATATCTGGTGAATACAAGCCAGATTCTGGCACCATACAGTTTCAAGGACATGATATTACGGGTTTGCCCCCACATAGAATCTGCCGCCTGGGCATTGCCAGGACATTTCAGATCCCCCAGCCCTTTGTCAATTTGACAGTTCTCCGAAACCTCATGATTGCAGCAGAATATGGCAGAAATCTTGGGGAAGCCGCCGCTGAAAGCGAGGCACTCAAAATACTTGATATAGTAGATCTTGCAGACAAGAAAGATATGTTTGCGCGGGATCTGGCAGCGATAACACTGAAAAGGCTAGAATTAGCGAGAGCTCTGGCCAGCGATCCGACAGTCCTCTTGCTTGACGAAGTTGCCGCGGGCTTAACTGAAGAGGAAATCCCCCGGATGCTTGAGATCCTACAACAGGTGCGTGAAATGGGTATAACATGTATATTGATTGAACATATTATGCGAGTAATGACCAAGGCAGTTGATAAGATTATCGTGTTGGATGAAGGCATGAAAATCGCTGAAGGTAAATCGACTGAGGTGATGGAAGATAAAAAGGTAATTGAAGCCTACTTGGGTGAAGCGGTTTAATGATTGCGCTGGGATTAGCGCCGAACTAAGACAGACATACAGAACAGGGAAATGCGCGGCACAACATTACTGAAGGTTAGCCATATCGATGTTTTCCATGGGACTTTTCAAGCCTTGTGGGATGTATCGTTATCTGTTAACTCAGGAGAAATCGTAGCGATAATTGGCGCCAATGGATCGGGCAAATCAACCCTATTGAATACCATATCGGGGTTAATGCATCCGGCTCAGGGGAGTATCGAATTTGCAGGAAATGACATCTCTGTATTGGAACCTTTTCACATCGTTGACCTTGGCATCGCCCTCCTGCCCGAGGGCGGAAGGATTTTCCCCGACCTAACAGTGTTAGAAAATCTAAAAATAGGTTCTTATAATCGTAAAGCACGGTCCGAAAGCTCACACAACCTCCAAAGGGTGTACCAGCTCTTCCCTGTACTCAAAACAAAGGAAGCGCAACTGGCAAAAACACTGAGCGGAGGCGAGAAACAAATGTTGGCACTCGGACGCAGCTTAATGTCAGACCCCAAACTCATACTCCTTGATGAAATGTCACTCGGCCTTGCCCCCCTCTTGGTTAATGATCTGTATAGAGCTTTGCGGGAAATTAGAGAAAGGGGGCTTACCATTTTATTTGTTGAACAGAATGTAAGGAGAAGCCTCACAGAAGCGGACAGGGCATATATTATGGAAACAGGACGTATTGTTTTAAGTGGCAATGTCGATGATCTCCGGGAAGAAGAAAAGGTAAAAAAGGCCTACTTTGGCACATGAGACTGATGAGGATCAATTCTAGATGAGCTTGTTATCTGATCTTGCAACACCCATCGTGATGGGTATCTTGTTGGGAGGATTATACTCGATAATTGCACTGGGTCTTTCCCTTGTCTTCGGGGTTGTCAAGGAGATCAATATAGCCCATGGAGACCTGGTCATATTGGGCAGCTACTTCGGCTTTGTTGCCTTAACCATCGTAGGGATAGATCCCATACTGAGTTTAATCATTGGTATACCCCTCTTTTTTGGGATCGGTTTTGCAATTCAGAAATATCTTCTCAACCGAGCCTTTCGAATATCGATGGATGCTACCCTGATAATTGCTTTTGGGATTTCCATAATTTTGCAAAACACATTTCAACTTGTCTGGACACCTCTGTCCAGAGGGTTGACGACATCGTATGCCCTTGCAAGTTTCAGTGCCGGGCCGATTTATGTCCCGCTGGTGTATCTGCTTGACCTCATCGTCGCCATACTCGTGATGTTCTTCCTTCGTGAATTGTTGCGGAGGACTTATATGGGCATAGCTATCCGGTCAGCTGCCCAGGATCGGATGGCGGCTCAACTGATGGGGATCAATACGAACCGAGTCTACGCACTTACCTTCGGTATCTCCACGGCACTCGCTGCTGTAGCCGGTGTGTTCCTTGGGTTGACGTTTCCCTTTACACCGGTATCCGGTATGTCATTTCTCATCATTGCTCTTGGTGTTGTCGTATTAGGAGGTTTGGGTAGCATAGCGGGGACATTGGTAGCGGGTATAGCCTTTGGCCTCGCACAGACTCTTGGTGGATATTTCTTTGGTGTTGCCGCTCAGATGCTTGTAGCATACACGATGGTGCTCGTGGTATTAGCTGTAATCCCACGGGGTATATTTGGCCGTTAGGAGGAACATGAAAGTCACCATGCCTCGATTGCACAAGGGTTTAACGCCATTAATAGGGGTCATAGTTGTGCTGGCACTCTTTCCAGTGATAGGAGTGCCCCGCCTCTGGCTCCTTTACCTTTTTCTTTTTTTCATATACCTCGTTCTGGCAAACATGTGGAATTTATTGGCCGGTTATAGCGGTCTGATATCCCTGTGCCCCGCGGCCTTTATCGGGCTGGCAGGATACACCATGGCCATACTGACATGGTTTGGGTGGCCTTATTACATCGGAATCATACTAGGCAGCATTGTAGCGGCACTTTTCGCTGTACTCATCTCTGTTCCTGCTTTTAGGATGAAAGGTATCTATTTCGCTATCGGGACCCTGGTAGTTCCTGAAATATTGAGGTACGTATTTACTATTTGGGCTCCCGTTGGGAAACCCGTTTACGGCGGAGGAGCGGGTTATACCGTAAAGGATGTGTCCGGAGTTTCACAGGCACAGATTTATTGGCTTGCTTTAGCCGTCGCGATCGCATCAGTCCTTGTGATGAGATATATTTTGCGTTCAAAATTCGGGTCGGGACTGGCGGCAATCCGTGACAATGATATCACAGCAGCAAGTGCTGGAGTCAACGTTTTTAATTTGAAGTTGTATTCTTTTGTCATTTCTGCCTTCGTAACCGGCTTAGCCGGCGCAATTTTTTATACATTCCAGGGATATATAGAGCCCGTCAGCGCCTTCAGTGTGCGATGGTTAATCGTCATAATGCTCGCTACTGTCATAGGGGGGGAGGGGACTGAAGAGGGGCCCATTGCGGGGACGATTATCGTTGTCTTTTTATACTTCCTCCTTGCCAGATATGCTGAGATCAGCCTCATCATACAGGGCATAATATTGGTCGCTATCATGTTGCTTGCGCCCCAAGGGATTATGGGTTTTATACGCAAGACTCTATCGTAAGTCGCTTCTTCTGTTCCTACCTGTGTGCCAGTTGTCCCTCCTGCTGGTGACCCAAAAATATGTAAGAGAGAATTTCTCGCGAAGAGAGTTTTTAACAAAAGCGATCCATTAAGTCGTGTTTCATTGAGGTCATCACTTTCTGCTTATGGAGCGAGGAGGACCTGATCACCAAAGTGCTCTGAGAGTGAAGATGAAAGGGCATCGACGGCCTTTTGGTCCGTGCACTCCACCATCAATTCGCCCTTTTCTCCTACCACGAGCTTCCCATACTCTTCGACAACATCCAGGATATCGGTAGGTTCAACGGTCCACCAGCCACGAGTTCGCATGAGCAGCTCCCGCCCTTTGAGCCTCTTAGGCGTGATGAGGTTAATGGTGCGAAACCAGGCATCCCACCCGATCTGCGCTGGCGCCCGCAAAACCGGGCTGACAGGGTCATGATATATGCGGCAGCGACCGAATAGACGCATACGGATCATTGCGGCATCTCCTCGAAAAGTCTTTCTACCTCTTTCCCCTCGGGCACTATGCCTTCAGGGATCTCGTGTCCCTCCGAAGCAATGATCTTCGCAAGGCAGTGGAGGTACATCTCAGAGGCCATGGTTGCATCCATGCTGATGCCGATCCGGTTTGCCTTTCCCCACGCCTGGTCGAAGAGGGCGAGTGACTTTTCCCGCCACTTCCTGATGCGCAGGTCATAGATCGAGATGCCAAGTCGGCTGAGGAATGTCTGCTGGGCCTTCTCCATCGACTTGAAAACCGTGCGCATGATCTGTACTGACGGGTCCTTTCCCCATTCATCACGATCATGCATGTTCACGTTGTCCTTTGGCTTTTCTCTTTGCAAACACAATCCAGGAATCCTCTCACAGGGTCCTCTTCTCTAGAGGGTGAGCATGGCGTAGCACCGGGGGCAGAATTGATACCCCTTGCGGTCGGTATCCCCCATGGCATTGGAAAAGTACATCACACAGCGGGGGTCTGGACAGTGTTCGAGCCCCCACGTATGACCCAACTCATGTACCGCCTCCGTTGTCGCACGTAAGAGGAAAAGCTTGAGATCGGGTGCAAGCCCATAAAAATCCTGTTGCAATCGGGCAAGTGCTATGATGGCCCTTCGCCCGTGAGGATCTGCCACCCCGAAGACGAAATTGAGCCTCGGCATAAAGAGGTCCTGCTCCACAATCCCCAAAACTCGGTCGTGGGCCCTCCCCTCGGGTAAGGTCTGGAGCAAGGAGCCGGCATCAGACTGGCCGCGGAGGGGATCATATGCCCAGTCAGGTATCGAGATGCTTGATGCAACGGTGACCTCTGCCGAGAAGACCTCATACAATCTCTCTTGCAGCTCCGTCAAGAGCTTTTGGGTGACTTTGCCAAAGGGCACGAGGGTGATCATCTCTGTTCAGCCCAACTCTCCAGACAATACCATACAAGGAAAGCTTCGATGTATGATGGGGGAAAAAAGCGATGCCCTCTTCCGTTCTCTGGGAATTACTCCTGCTGCTCAAAGAGGTGCTGGTTGCGCTCCTTGTCCTCTGGCGTCAGGAGGTCCCCCAGCACGCTCTCGATGGCATCGTGCGGGGATCTCATCTTCATCCGTGCCTCGATGTCCAGGAGGTCCATGATGTCATACCGCTTGTAATCCAACATCAGGCCGTATGCCTCTTGTATCCTGTGGGCCACCTCTTCCAGTTCTGCGAGTACCGGTGTCTTTACGGCATCTGTGGAAGGGGGCGTAGTCTTTGGCTGTTCAGAGGTCTTCGGCTGCTCCGTGGTCTTCTTCTGTTCAGTGATCTTCTCCGCTGTTTCACCGCTGATCTGCGCCAGTGCCTGCTGGGCTGCAGAACGGACATAGGAGAGGGTATCAGTGGCTGCTACCTCTTTCAAGGGACCGGCAGCCCGTGAGTCCCCTATTCTGCCGAGGGCTGCGGCTGCATTCATCCGCACCACGGAGTTGTCATTCTTCAGTGCGCTCATAATCAGGGTAGTTGCTTCATTTCCCCCTATTTTCTCCAAGGCCGCAAGGGTATTGAGGCGTACCAATTCATCGGGATCTTCCAGCATCCGCCCCAGGGGCTCCACGGCGCGTGAGCTGCCGATTTCCCCCAAGGACTTGATTACTTCCCTGCGCACCCCTTCATCACTATCCCCTAATGCCTCGATCAAAGGGTCCACAGCGCGGGCATCCTTGGCCTTTCCCAATTGCTCGGCCGCCTGCCAGCGGATGAGGGGCTTCTCATCCTGCAGATCACTGATCAGCTCTTCCACCCCTTTTTCAACTTGTAAGAAGGCGCTGGTGGGGAACAAGAGCAGGAAAGAGACTAGCAAGAACACGCTTCTTATACCCATGCGGTATGCGTTTTTCCCCTTTTGCATGATGCCCTCCTCTCACCCCGTGAACCCATGTGCCGTGCTGCTTGAAAGCTCGCGCGGTACAGGGACTCAGCTGTTCAGGAGAGGGATTAAACAGATTATCTTTGCCGTCCTCCCCGACTGATTCTTCAATTGATGTTGCTCATTGGGAGGGATAAAAAGGGTGTGGCCAGGTTTCAACGCAGACTCCACCCCTTGATCATTGACCGCGGTAAGCTCTCCCTCCACAATAAACATTTCATGCTCTTCAGGATGCTGATGTAGTGAGGTATGGCCGCCGGGCTCAAACTCGAAGACGCGCATGGAAAAGTGAGGGGCGCCTTCCTTATCGGTGATAACATATCGCGCCTTCACCCCATCAAAGCCTTCCCGTGTTACATCCTCCAGGGCGACATCTGTATAGTGCCGTATCTTCATCTCCCCCCCCTTCATACAATTATATACTATTTTATACTCGGAAAGGGCATCCTCTGCAAGAGGAATGATATATTTTTTACAGGAGTTTCCCCTTGCTTTTTCATATGGTACATGATAGGAAAAAAAGATCCAAAGCACAAGTTCTCTTTAGGAGTGCGTAGATGAAGGTCAAAAAAAGGATGGCCAAAAAACTGGTGACCATCAGGAAGCATGCGAGTGTCTCCGACGCCATCAACCTCATGAAAAAGCACTCCATCCGTCACCTACCCGTTGTTGAAGAGGGAACGTTGGTGGGCTGGATAAGTGATAGTGATATCCGTCAGGCCTATCTTGCCTCTCTCATCGAGCAGGTGTCCATCGGGGATATCATGATCAATGATCCCCTTACCATCTCACCGGAGGCCAATCTGGAGGAGGCCGCCGAGATCCTCTTCCGTCACGGCATTGGGGGGCTCCCAGTCGTTGATAACAATAAATTGGTTGGGGTCATTACGGTGGCCGACATCATGGCTGCCTTCATCGAGGTGATGGGTATCCTCCAGGAGAGCTCCCGCATCGATGTGATTTTGGGGGGGAAGGCCCATGCCTTTGAAAACGTCTCCCGGATTATCAGGGACCATGAGAGTGAGATCATCAGCGTCGGTATGTCTGCTCACCAAGACCGCACCAAACGGATCTATTACCTCCGACTTGCCAAGTGTGCCGTAGATCCGATAGCCAAAGATATAGTGAAGGCTGGATACAAAGTAGTCTCTTTGACGGAGTGAGGGGGATGAGCGAGGATGGGCAAAAAGGGGAAAGGAGATGCAGCAGACCCCGCCCTGAGCGGTAAGGTCAATGAAATTCTTCAAGAGGTAGCGGCTGCCCAGGCCAGAGAGGTCAAGCCCGAGGAGATCCTGAAAAGGATCTCCTCTTATTTGGTGGACGAGCTGGCTCTTGTCTTCCCGCTCATCGATGCCCTGGGAGAGATCCCTACCGCACAGACGGCCCAACTTCTCGAAGAGATGATGGCGGTACTCCAAGACAAGAAGGCCATCAAGGGCATCAAACGGGCCCTCTACCGTTTCAGACAGAAGGGATTGGAGTGGGAGCGCACGGCCCCCCATGAGCGTCCGATATTGCGTTCCCCGCAAGCTGGTGCACCCCAGGGGTATGTGGGCGCTCTGGACTCCACGGGAAGCAGGGTCATCATCATTGCTCGCCCCCGTCCCCATGGAGGCGCACGGGTCTACTTCAGCATCGTAAGCGACCAGGAGGGGATCCAGCGGCTTGAGCTCACCGATCTCAAGACAAAGGGCTTGCGGGAGTTTATTGATGGATCCCTCTCCTCTGAGGAATTCCCGGTGGTGGAGGCACCGGCGGGATACTGCGTGCACCTCTTGCGCGAGGCCGCCGGACTCTCACAGAGGCTTGATAAGCCGATACCCCTGGGATATAAGGATGCCGAGCAGGCGTTGCGGGACGTAACCTGGGATGATCCCGCCCCCCTCATCTACCAGTACCAGCATATCCAAGAGGAGTCAGTGGAGGATAATGCACGGCTTCTCAAGGAATCGGGGGAGCTCCATAAGATGGTGCCTTTCTCCACGTGGTTCCTGCATCCCGATGATGTGCGCCCCTATGCCGAGGCCATCAAGGAGGCCGAGAAGAGCCACATCGTCCTCACCCCCCAGCAAAAGGACGCCCGTCTCAGCTCCCTCTACCGGGAGGCCCTTGAGGGGCTCTTTCCCGAGGAACAGAGGCTTCTGTGGAAGAGACGCCTGGAGGAGACGGCCTATATCCTGTGGAAGCAGGGGCGGGAGCACGAGGCCAGCCTGGCCGTACGTGCAGCCCTCGACCTTACAACCCCCTTCAGCCCCATCGACCCCAACCCCTTTTGCTGGAGCCTCTTGCTCAAATCCCTCTATGGGTTGTTGGAAACCGAACGGGGGGAGCGGGAGCAAGAAGAAAAGTCTTCCCTTATTGTTCCCCCGTAAGATAAAGTGCGATAACCCCTTCGATGTTCTTGCGTACCATCTCCTCTGCCGCCGAGACCTCTGCTCTGTCCCCGAACTCGGAGGCAAGGGAGAGAAATATGCCATCATAGGGTGAGGGATCGAGACCGAGCCCCTCATAATCGATGCGGGCGATGTGATATTCCCCCTCCACAAAGTAGTACTTGCCGAACCTAAGCGCTTCTTTCCGGCGAAAGGGCCAGTGTTCTTTCCAAGAGAAGAATTCTTGCATGAGCCGCTTGAGTGTGGGCCTTGTATCCAGCCGAGCAGGGTCGCACTCCTCTCCCACGGCGTTTTGAATGTGGAAGAGGTATGATTTGATAAGGTCTATATCGGTGATGCACAGGCCGTAGAGGTACCAGTCATCCAGGAGGCGGATGACCACCTCTTTTTCCGCCGTTGTGAGTTTTTCATGGCTGGGGCAGAGGTGCTGGCGGCAGAGCTCCTCCCCGTAGAAGGAGATCCCGCGCAGGTCCGCACCGTTGTTGAACTGGGGGTGCAGGAGGCACCCGACCCGTTTGTATCCCTTATCTACAAAGCCGAGAAATTCACAGTTATAGATGGTTTCATAGAGCTTTGCGCCCTCGAGGGCCGCCACCTCGCGCCTGTAGTGGTCCGGATCACCGCGGAGCGCGGCGAAAATCTCCGTCCTCCTGCGCAGTCTGTCGATCAGTACTGCGCGACTGTTAACCTGATAATTGTAGAGACCGCAGCAGGCCCCGCATGATTTGCTCTCATCGGGCTGGCAGAGATGCGATCCCTTTACCTGTGCCTCTTTTGGCACTATCGTCGCGGCCTGTGTACCCCGGGGGCTCATTGACTCCTTTTTCGTGCCTCGTGCACCCAGAGCCTCACGATGGCCGGATTGGGGATGTGATCTGACATGGCATGGATCCTTTGGGTAAGAAGTTCGGGATCTTGTCGGGCGAGCTCAGGTAAGTCTTTTACGCCTGTTGCTCGGAGGAGACGGTAGTTCTCGATACCCATTCCTTTCAAGGTGATCATCTCTGCTTTCTGAATAAGTCCCTCCGCCTCTGGGAGGGAGATCCCGCTAGAGACCAAACCCGACACTCCCTTTCGGAGCAGATTCTGGACCCGCTCCATCCCGACCTCCTGGAGGCGTCCTTTCAGTTCTACATGCACTGCCGGCAGGTCCCTGACGAAAGGTATATAGGAGACCACGGTATAGCGATCGATCCCGGCGAAGCAGAGGAGGCAGAAGATCGTTATCAGCGACCACAGGATGCCCCTTTGCCAGGCCGTGCCTCGCTGCAGCGCCATGAGGAGTATGCGGTACATGGCGTATGCACTTACGGCGAAGGGGGGAAACCCCAGGAAACCGAGCAGGGGCATCTCAAAGAGTTTTAATTCTTCGAAGAAGGGGACGGTGTAGATCCATTTTGCCTGGGCCCAGAAGTTCCAGAATTCCCACAAGAGGCCGCAGATCAATCCCCCGGCCAGCAGGTTGAGAATCCTGGAGAGGTCACCGTGCTCGATATCATGCAGGAGGGAGTCCTCCCCAGAACGGTAGAGCAGCGGTTCGATCAGGAGGGCGAAGCCGATCCAGACCAGGGGGAAGCAGTAGCGGGGGAAGAGGAGCGGTGAGAGGAGAAAGATAACCCCCACGGCGATCATACGATTGAGGGATCTCGGAGAAGGCCGCCATTTTTTCACAGATACAGCTCGAAAGTATCGGGATCGGGCCGCTGCTACGAGGTGCGCTGTTTCGCACAGGCCCGGCAGGACCGTTCCGTAGGCCACGGCATAGCCGATCCACCGCTGCCAGAATGCAGGGGGGAGGCTGATGTAGTGCCAATTTGCAAGGCGGAGGTTGAACCCCTCGAAGATGCACCAGCAAAAGATCGAAAGCGGAATCATGATAAGGAAGGTGCGGGTCCTGTTTATAATGAGAGATTCACCCCGCACCCAGTAGACCAGGGCGTCGGCTGTCAGGATATAGGACCACCAGGCAAAGGAATAAAAGTAGGTGGTAAAGGGCTCTCGCCCCTGGCCCAGCATGATCGCTGCCAGTATAAAGAGGGCAACCCCTAGAGGCCCGTGGATCTTAATCCTGCCTTTCATTCTTTTCCCCTGAGCTCCTTGAGGGGGCGCATCCCCTTGATGTGCCTCTCATGCAGTTCATCCCAGGGGACCTTTGCAGGACGCATGAGGGTCCTCTCCATGGTGATGACTGTCGTGGGGGTGATGATGAAATCAACAGCGACGTCCGTCGCCTCCATCGGTAACTGGTCGAGCACCTGAGGATCATCCACCAGGGCGCAGATCGGTGTTGCTTCGGTCACCGAACCGATCTCCCGCAAGATCATGTATTCCAGATCGAAGTAGCCGCTCCCCTTGCCGGTCCTCTCCCCCTGCAATCCCACGGCCACCGCACCGGTGGCCAACAGGTCTACCTCACCGATCTCAGAGCGCGTGGTCTTGAGTTGCCGGCCGAACCTTTGCACACCGGTACTGCGGGCGGCACTCCTCCAGTCTTTTACTTTAATGTTTTCTTTTTCCAACAGGTAAAAACCATCCCGCAGCCCGGGGGTTGCCATGATCAAGCGCTTGCCATCCAGCAAGGCGTTGATCCTGACCTGTAGCTGGGCTCGATCAGGGGGGACCATGATGGTCTTGGCCTGTCGGTATACTTCCAGCCCCCTCAGTCTCTCGGCCGCCTTGTTTTGTCCGGGGAAGGTGGGGATGGTACCATGGGGTGCCGGGGAGAGCCCCTCGGCCTCCATCTGATCCCAGATTTGCTCCCTGATATCCGCCTTGCGGGGAGGTGAGTGGGGATGTTCCGCTCTTGGCATGCGCCCGATGCCCCCTTACTCCTCGTCGCCTCCGCTCACTATCCGGAGGTTGATGCTGGCCTGCCGCATCCCCCGCATGGGTGAATCCCGCAATTGCCTGATATTCTGCTGGATGGTACGGCGTGAGAATGCCTCAAACTCCACGTGTATCTGTCTGAGTCCTGCCCCCTCGGTCAATGATGACAGCTCTTCGATGGTATAGGCCGCCCGCACCGAGTTCAAGAAGGCCCGGGCCTGTTTTTCGTTTAAAAGAGAAGCGATATGCTGCACTACCTCATCCTGGGCGTCACGCCTCAGATCGCTCAGGTAGACGAACCCCCCTTCAGCCAGGACCACTTTGATTTCTCCCAGGGCGATATCCAAACCATGCCAGTGGTGCATCGATCCGTGGCTCACGATCATCCCTAAGGATTGAGGCCGAAAGGGGAGGTGATGCACATCAGCCACCACGAAGGCCACATGCTGCACCCCTGCGGCCCGGGACCGCTCTCTGGCGAGTTGCGCCATGGGGAGGGAGATATCCAGCCCGATGATGAGGGTCTGAGGGAAGCGGGCGGACAACTCCATGACCAGGCTTCCCGGTCCGGTCCCCAGATCGACGGCCATGCCAGCGCGACCTCCTGCCAGTTGACTTATCTCATCGGCGATGAGCGAGGCGGTGATGTGGAGGAAATCGTCTGTGAGCGCCTCGTACTCCTCAACAGCTTCTCCCTCTTCTCCGACCTCAAATTCCTCCACCATCCGCTCTTTTCTAGCCACGGCAACCTCCTCATCAATGAGATTTTTTTGCTTTCCCCCGTTCGCCTGTACTATAAGCTTCATCTCTGGTTGGAGTCAAGGCGAGGGTTCGGACACCGATGCATGCATTGCAAGCAAATCCTTGACATAAAAACTTCCATTCCTCTATACTCTCATGCGATCAGCTGTT
>CAYWLI010000071.1:0-12779 GCA_964459135.1 uncultured Thermodesulfobacteriota bacterium
ACGTATAATATACGTGTAAAACCCTCGGAGGAATCACCATGCAGAAGAAATTGACCATAACCATCGATGAAGAAGTTTATCACGGGCTCCACGAGGTCATCGGGCCAAGGAAAATCAGCAAATTCGTCGAAGAGTTGGTCCGCCCGCATGTAGTCAAGCATGATCTCGAATCCGCATACGAAGAAATGTCTCAAGACGGCGTTCGCGAAAAAGAAGCCCTTGAATGGTCTGAGGCTACCTTTGGAGACAGCGGTCATGAAAAGAGCTGAGGTGTGGTGGGTTAATTTTGATCCTTCAGTGGGTGGAGAAATCCGCAAAAAGCGTCCAGCCGTTATTGTCAGTAATGATGCCTCCAATAAATTCCTGAATAGAGTTCAGGTCGTTCCCCTCACGAGCAATATCGATCGCCTCTATCCTAGTGAGGCCTATATCACACTCAATGGAAAGCGTAACAAAGCCATGGCCGATCAATTGGCGACCGTAAGTAAATTGCGTTTATTTGATAGGACCGGCGTTCTTTCGGCAGATGACATGCACAGGGTTGGGGAGGCTATTAAAATCCAGCTCGATCTTACATAGAAGTCTAACCTCTCACGCTAACGGGGGCCGCAGGCCTCAATCACCAAGCAATCCATCAACAAAGGATAGAACTGACAATCTTTATCAAGGAGGTGGCATCATGAAATCCTTAGTAATCTTTTTTTCTGTGTGTTTGATACTATGCGGTAGTAATGCCACGCGTGCTGATGACGGTTTTTTTGATTTGTCACCGGCAAAGATTGAAGAGGCTATCCAATATGGAAAAACCGCCGATTATAAGATGAACGAATTCGGCGGATACGACCTCGGACTCAATAAATTTTCCTTGGGGGATAAAACCGGCTATCTCGATCTCCTCACTCCGTTTGTGAGAATCGCCGGCCTGTCTCTCAAAATGAAGGGTTCGGGGAAACCGCTCTCCTTTGAAGAGGCTCAAGAACGGAGTAAAAAGCCGGTCGAATTACGGGTCTTTCTTTACGTTAAGAAAAAAGACTTAAAGGATCCCATGCAATGTCTTATAAAAACGAGTACAGATGAGTTAGACATCAGTGACATGGTTATGGAATTTAGCATGTGCGATGATAAGACCGGTGACTGTGTGAGATCACTTGCCTACCTCTTTCCTGTCATAGACTTGAGCAAAGAGCAAATGTTCCACATCATACTGAAAGAGGAAAAACTCGGAGAAAAAAGGGTTGACATCAAAACCAGCCAGATCAAATAAGCGCTTGAACAAAAAAGCCAAGGAGGATGAACAATGGAAATTTTCGGTATTGCAATATTCGGGTTCACATTAATTGGCGTGGTGATCGGGATCATCATTAGTCTCCTGATCGGTGCTCTCGTTGTACATTTTGCTGCGAAGCTGTCGGGAGTAAAAGATGCAACCTTCGGCAAGGCCATAACTATTTGTCTCGCCGCTATAGTTATTGAAATACTGATTGCCCTCGTATTTTCAGTAGTGCCGGTCCTCGGCACGATAGCAGGTTTCCTGGTTGGTCTCCTCTTAACACTGCTTATTATAAAAAGCGTTTATAACACGGGCTGGGGCAGGGCCTTAGTAGTATGGATTATGCAGTGGGTAGTGCTCGTTATCGCTGGCTTGGTCATGGCTGTTTTGGCCGGCATATTGGCGCTGTGATTTATTAATGAAACCATATTCCCGATGACATTTTGCAAGACTGGGTAAAAAGCAATTATGAATTTTGACATTCATACAAAAGAAGGTATGGTCTTTTCCAAAACGGGGAGGGTACAGGACGATTTTTATGTTTTAGGCCATACCTGGATGCCCTCCTACCTCTTGGACGGAGAGCGGCCGGTCCTCTTTGAGGCCGGCCTGACCTGCCTGGGGAGGATCTATGAGGAAGCCATTCGGTCGGTGTTGGGGAATCGCCAACCTGAGATCCTCTTTCTCACCCATGTCCACTACGAACACTGCGGGGCGACCTCATATCTCAAGAAGGTCTTTCCTGCTCTCAAGGTAGGTGCTTCACCACAGGCGGCCCAGATCATTAAGCGTCCCAACGCCCAGCGACTGATGAGGACCTTAAACCAGAATGCGGCCTCCCTCGTAACAGGGGTAGACAAAAACAAATTGTTGCAAGAACCCTTCAAACCCTTTGATATAGACGTGATGCTGACAGATGGGCAGGTGATACAACTGGAGGAAGGGCTGTCCGTTCAGGTCTTTGCAACCCCAGGCCATACGCGGGATCTGTTGAGCTACTATATACCTGAAAAGCGAATTCTTGTCGCCACTGAGGCGGTTGGGTGTGCTGACAGCACCGGTCACATCGTTGCAGAGTTTCTCGTTGACTATGAAAGCTATCTGGCTGGTCTGAAGCGCCTGGCCGCTTTGGACGTAGCAGTCTTATGCCAGGGACACCACTTTGTTTTTATCGGTGAGGCGGTGAAGGACTTTTTTGCCCGTTCGATTGAATCGGCCAAGCGATTTAAGACCAGGGTAGAAGAACTGTTGCAGGCTGAAGGAGGATCAGTGGAACGCGTCGTTGCCCTGATAAAGGCAGAAGAGCATGACAGCAAGCCACTGCCGAAACAGCCGGATAAGGCCTATCTCCTCAACCTCACGGCCCAGGTAGCACATGTGGCCGAAAAACTACAGAATAGATCATAAAAAGGGGGGTAATCATGCAGGTTCTCGTCATGTACTACTCTGCAAGCGGGCATACGAAAAAGCTGGCTGAGGAAATAGCCAAAGGCGTCGAGGAAGTAGACGGTATCGCATGTCTGGTGAAACCAGCGGCTGACGTTACAAAGGATGACTTCCTGGCATCTGACGCTATTATCGCTGGATCCCCTGTCTATTTCGGAACAATGGCTGCTGAACTGAAGGCGGTCTTTGAGAAGTTTGTTGGTGTCCGCAAGAAAATGGGGGACAAAATAGGAGCGGCCTTCGCCACCTCTGGCGACTCATCAGGGGGAAAAGAGACGACGATCTTGTCGATTATCCAGGCCTTCTTGATCTACGGCATGATCATCGTTGGCGATCCCCTCGACGCAACGGGACACTACGGGGTATCGTGTATTGGATCACCTGATATAAGCACCACTGACAATGCCGTGAAGCTAGGGAAACGGGTTGCATCCTTGGTTATGAAATTAAGAAGCTCGTGAGAAAAAGGCTGGCCCGCGTGTGCATCACACAGGTATATCTTAGAGAGGATTTTGGCCTTCTTGCATTAATAACACGGAAAGGTCGGCAGTCAGTTGGCCGGCAATGAGCTGATCACTCATTGTGCTGATGCTGTGCCCTTTGGTCTTTTTGGGCTTGAGCCTCTTTTATATTTGTGTCATACTTTCCCTGCTGTTCCCCTGACAACGTAACAGCCGTAACAATACCAAGCGGCTCAATCCAGCTTGAGGGAAGAGTATATCACTATGTTCACTATGTTCAATCCACCCTTTTCAGGATCTTTGCTTATCTATAGTGCGTTGGGGCTCTTGATCCTTGCCTTGATACTGCTCATGGTGTTCATCTTCAAGCGGATCCACCGCATCATCAACCACCTGCGCCGCAGGCGGGTGGACCGGGTCGGCTTCATCGCCAGTACCCTGCGACTGCTCTTTATCTTGCTCTTGATCGCTGTTTCGCTCACTATGTTGTTCCTGGGCGCCTTCATGCAGTCATACACAGCCTTTACGCGCCGCGAGCTAGCTGCCAACGTCCATTGCATCCCCGTACGCGGCACGAAAGACGTGATGATTCTTAATCTCGCGACCATCGAGTCGCCACAAACCGCCTTTATCCATCGCTATCGGCTCCGCGGCCAGCAATGGAGCATCGAGGGGCATATCCTCAAGTGGGATGATTGGCTCAATTTCATTGGCCTGCACACTATGTATAAACTGACCCGTGTGCGCGGTCGCTACCTTCGGACCGAGGATGAGATGAACAAACCGGCCACAGTATTCAGCCTAGTAGCCGATGAAGAAGACCCTCGCTGGCGCTGGCTGTACGAATATGGTGCGCGCCTCCCCTTCGTGGAGGCAGTATACGGCAACACGGTCTTTACCTTTCCTTCCGAAACGAAAAGCTTTGGTATCTATGTTACCACATCGGGTTTTATGATTGCCGAAGAGGAGGACTAGGCACGATCTAGCGTTCGGCAGACCCAAGCAAAGCGGGCAGAAGTCCTCGCCAGACTAAATAACCATTGTTTCTTGGGGACAAAAGGGGTACAATTTAAATTGGGGCGGCAGCATGGAAGAGAAGCGAGAACGAAGAAAAGCCGTGCGGGTTCATTCTTTAAACCTGATCAACATAGACCCGGAGAAGGGGAGTACGCTCATTCACGGGCTGGGCAGGACGTTGGAATTGAACCTGGAAGGGGCAACACTGGAGGTGGCTGATGAGCTGCCTGTTGGAGCCATCATCCAACTCGAGCTCGCCATGGGCGAAGTGATCACTCCCCTGACAGGCGAGATAAAAAACATTCAACCTTCTGAGTCAGGGTTGTATCGCATCGGCATCCAATTTCTCAGACCGAGCACGGTGCGTCTGGAGTAAGAAGTAACGGGGTTAAACTCGTGCACAAGTGGCCACTGAAAGTGGTCACCCCTCGCACAGAGACATCAATCAAATCGGAGCTTCTTCGTCATTCTGTGGCCCCATATTTTTCTATGAGGGCCTGGGTCTTTGCGTCCAACAGATCGAACACAGCCAGCGTCTCATGCGTGGGGACGCCGTTTCTATCATACCCCTTCTCCTGGTAGACGGCATCGCAGAGTTCCTGATACTGTTTCTGACGGATGGCAATGAGCAGGTCGAGGCGTTGTTGAACGTCAGCCGGCAACCGCTTCCCCCCCACTATCTCAGTCAGCTGTCTGTCGTAGCGCTCCTGCCGCGAACGGTACTCTTCTACATACACGGGACTCATGGCGCGCAACGGGATCTGATCATGTTCACGGGTACCCACCCCATGCTTGAGATTGATGAGTTTCTGTAACGTGTACAGGCGCTCTGAATCTCTCAGGAGATCCTCTAAACTCTTGTGCGCTCCCACTGTCCCGTTGTAGTACTCCACAAAATATTGGGCACTGGGGAGATTTTTGGCCGGCTCGGAGGTGTTGGCAGCCTCGGGATTTCTGACATCTATCCACGGGAGCTTACACAGCCCTGTTGCGTTGAACCACGTGCGAAACAAAGGAAACCATTTCAGGGCCTTCGCTTTCAACTCAAAGGAAGGCAGTTCATTGTTCACCTGATCCATGAAGATCATCCAGGCCTCATCATGCTGTGCTCCCTTAAGGGCGAAGCCGTATCCCCCCTGCTGGGCCAGCGACTCTTTGGTGACGTACAGAGAAAACTCAAGCCCTTTGCACTCCATGCCAAACTTTTCCAGTTCGTGCAGTATGGTCTCTCGATCACCGTTGTTGTTCCGACCATAGTTCTCAGCAATCCATCCCTTGAGGAAACGGATCCCTCGGCCAGCTATCTTCCCAAACCCCTCCCCCGAGGCGATCTCGTGGATTAGATGAAAGGCCGCTTCCTGATCGCCCCACCGCAGAGCATAACCGATATCATCAGCCGTCAGGAAACAACGTTGGGCGCACTCCATCAGGAATGCCGTGGTAACCCCCGCTGATATGGTATCCAAACCATACTCATCACAGTACCAGTTATATTCAATAACAAAGTGAGGATCGAAAATCCCAAGGGCAGGACCGACCGCCGCGGTCTCGTATTCCGGGCCATCAACGCTCACGCTCATCCCCTTGTGGGGTCCTGATAGCAGGGTAATATCCTCAACGCCCTTGGAGCAGGCGAGGTTGCATCCATAATAACATCCGTCAGGATATCCGGCGGCGAAGTACTCATCCCTGAACACCTCACCATCGAGACGGTGAGCCTCCTCATGGGCGCCCATCTGAAAGTTGTGGATGGGTAGGATATCGCTGTTATTCATGAGGCCGACGAGGCCGGTGGTACCCCATGCCCTGAGGTGTATGCCGCGGGGGTCTTGGGTCTTGATAACATGCTTCAGCTTGCGGCCAGCCTCTTTAACCATATCCAGGTCGGCAGGATGATTGGCCTGTGAACGTGACAGATTGCTTGTCACAACAATGGCCTTGAGACCCTTGTGTCTCATCACCGTCCCTGTGCCGCCCCGACCCGCCTGTTTCGCACGGAGGCGCTTGCGCCTCGTATCATAAAAAATACTGTTGATGATACCAAAGGATGAATTCTTTCCCCCAACACCAGCTGTAACTGCAGCGATATTCTCCGCCTTTTTCCCCTGGCAGAGGTTCTCTATCAGCCCCTCAGCATAGCTGAGGCTCCCCTCGCCAGGGGGTGACTTCATCAACCTGATCGTACCTGCATTCCCATCAATAAAGAGCACTACCTCCTCTGGGGCGATCCCCGTGATCGCTAAGGCATCGAACCCGGTAAGTTTCAGGAGGGGGGCAAAGTGTCCCCCCGCGTTGGAATCGATAAAGGTTCCGGTCAAGGGAGAGATGGTCCCTACAATAAACTTTCCGGTGCCCGGGAAGAGGGGCTCGGCCCCTAAGGGACCTCCGGCAAGGACCAGGATGTTTTGCGCACTGTCGTAGTGGGTCTTCTCATCGGTGCCGTCCCATATCAGTTTTAAGGCATATCCGCGACCCCCAATCCACTTCTCCTTAAAATCTTCGGGCAACACCTTGACCTCTAAGGTATTCTCAGACAGATTAACCCTCAGTATCCTATCCGTATACCCACGGGCTATCTCAGCAGGACGGTATGCAATTTCGGCAATAGTCATAGATTGAGCTCCTCGAATATCAGCAAAAAGAATCTAAAGTATTAATAAAAAAGAGGTTATTTGTCAAGAATTATAATAGTCGGCACCTGTGTCCATTTCTTTCAGATGTGGGGGGGTTGTTGGAATTCTATGGACGAAGACGCGGATTTTTTTGGTGACGTCTTAGAGGGAAAAAATGCAGACTTACTTTACCAGCTCTCTCCCAATCCAGATGATCTGGCCGATGATCTCGATGTCTCCTGTTCCGAGGTCTAACTCATATGACTCGTAAAACTTATTATCACTCATGACCTTAATGCAACGGTCACCCATTGGTTGTAAACGTTTCACCATGATGGCGTTTTCCATGCGAAAGGCATAAATATTACCGACAACCACCTCTTTTTGAGAACGGTCGATGAGGACGAAATCACCATCGGTGATTGTCGGATCCATACTGTCACCCCTCACTGCAAAGAGAACGAAGTTTTCGAGATTACCCTTTGATTGTAACCACGTACGACGAAAGGCATACTTTTCTTTTGCCCGTGCCTCAATCCCTTCTCTTTCTATCCCCCTCTCACGCTCAAGGACAATCAGGGGAATAAGGGCAAACTCGTCAAGTTCCCCATACGAAGCCAAATGTTCCTTGACCATGCCTTCTGAGGGTTCTAAAAGCATCGGACCTTCCCCCGTCAAAAGCCAATGCAGACTGTAGTTCGTAATGTGCGAAATTCTTACAAGCAATTCAAGCGATGGTTTTGTCTTGCCAGATTCCACTTCTGATAGATAACTTGATGAAAATCCTAGCCTTTTTGCAAATTCCTTTTGGGGGCCCTGACCGCGAACGTGCCTTATACGGTTTCCTGTTTCGCTTTTTACGATTTTTTCGCTTGACAAATTCTCTTTCACTTGATTACAATGGAAATTACTAAAATTTAATGAGTAAAGGGGGAAACATGACCCCTTTAGAGATAAAAATCGAACTCCTTAAGGCTGGCATCTCTATACGCCAACTCGCAAGACAAGAGGGGGTCAGTCACACAGCCATGTCCTATACTATCCACGGCGTCAATAAGGGCCTGAGGCTTCGTCAAGCCGTGGCGCGGGCTCTTGGGAAGAGCGTCGAAGAGATATGGCCGCCCCAAGCATAAATGATCTGAGATCATTGTAGAGATAAGTAGTTACCATGTCAATGTCTAAAAAAAGGGGGGTTTTAAGATGTTCAACAGGGTTCTTTTGGTCTATTTTGCCATTTTAGACACTTTAAGGGCTTAATTTCAGCCCCCTATATAGGAAATTCCCTCTTTCCACGAACCTTCGGTGAGCGGTTTAACCCTCATAGGCTTGGAGGCAGAGATTAACCCTTTAATCATTTATCCAGATAGTTACTAAACTAAAACTAATGACAAAAAATGTCAGTCTAATGACCAATAAGACAACAGCTCTTATAAGATGTCCATAACCAACTGATTTTTAAAGTATTTTTTCAATTTCAAGAAAATGATTAGATGTGGCACAAAAAATGCTCCACATTTCAAAAAAGTTGCGTTAATTGTGAGGTTTCAATGCTCGGAGACTCAGCCTTAGCGAAGGCGGAAAAGACGAAATGCCCAGAGTGAAATCGACGGATAAGACAAGAGAGCAGCTTGTCAAAACAGTGACTTCACTGCGCCAGCAGATTGCTGCATTAGAGGGGGCAGTGGATTTACTACAGAAAGAACGGGATACCCTTTTCTCCATCTTAGAAAGGGCCCCCTATGGGGTGGTGTATCTAGACAAGGATGGAAAGACCCTCTTCACCAATACTGAATTCACCGCTATAACCGGCTACACGCTCGAAGATGTCCCCTCCACAAGCGATTGGTTTCGCTTGACATTTCCGGAGGAGCAATACAGAGATGAGATCAGTGCGAGTGAGACCTGGAAGAGGGATAAGGCCCAGAGAGAGACCGACAGTGTATTCCACAAAAGGCTTAAGAGAGTCTTCTTTCGGTCGTTCAGCGTCGTGTGCAAGGACGGAACTATTAAGGAGATAGAGTTTAGGCCGAGCGTGCTGGATGACGGCAGTACTATTGTGATGCTTGATGACATCACCGAGCGCAAACAGGCAGAGGAAGCGTTTCGAGAGAGCGAAAAACAGTTTCGTCTCATGGTACAGCATATACCGGATATCTTAAGCGTTATTGACACTGATGGCAACATTATAGATGTAAACCAACATGCATGTGAAAGCTTGGGGTATACTCGAGATGAATTATTAGGCTTGAATGTACAGGATATCGAACGGGATTTTATTGCCGGCAAGCATGCAGAACAGTGGAAGCGCATGGTACCGGGTGTGCCGATTCTGGTGGAAGGAGTTCAAATACGCAAAGATGGGACGGCCTTTCCTGCTGAGATTCGGATTGGGATGTTTGAGTCAGGTGGCAGAAAACTCTTTTTGACCTTGACGCGTGACATCACCGAGCGCAAGCGGGCAGAGGAGGCGCTGCGGACGAGTGAAAAACGCTACCGACAAATTGTAGACAATGCAGACGATATCATTTACGGAACCGGCAAAGGGGGGTGTTTTACTTTTATTAACCCCGTTGCTGCAAGAATTACGGGATATTCTGAGGATGAGCTACTTGGCAGACATTATCTTGATCTGGTCAGTCCGGCTTATCGTAATGATACGGAGAGATTTTATAGGTTACAGCTTATAAGAAGGAGACAGAACACCTATTACGAATTTCCCATCGTCACCAGGGACGGTACAGAAGTATGGCTGGGGCAGAATGTACAGTTGGTTATAGAGGGTGAACGGATTGTGGGCTTCCAGTCAGTAGCGAGAGACATCACCAACCGCAAGCGAGCAGAGGAGACCATCAGGGAGTTGGCCTATCGAGACGCCCTGACAGGTTTGCCCAACCGGGTTCTGTTCAATGACCGTTTCACTATGGCGCTAGCCCAGGCACGGCGCCATCAGCAAAGATGCTGCATAATGTTGCTTGACCTAGATCACTTCAAGGAAATCAATGACACGTTGGGCCACAGTGTGGGAGACAAGTTATTACGCGTTGTGGGTGAACGCTTGACAGGATTGTTGCGCACAAGCGATACCATTGGCCGCATGGGAGGGGACGAATTTTTGCTGTTATTGACAGACATAGCTCGGGTAAAAAATGTAACTACTATCGCCCAAAAGATTTTGGGGGCCTTTCGCAATCCCTTTGCCATTGATGATCACAAACTCATGATCACTACCAGCATCGGCATTGCCCTCTTTCCCGATGACGGTGACGATGCTGATACGTTAATGAAGAGCGCCGATATTGCCATGTACCGTGCCAAAGAAAAGGGCCGGGACAACTTCCAATGCTATTCATCGGCTCCGAGATAACCGCTTTTTCCCCCCACCGTTATAATAAGGTGTTTGTTAAGTAAGCCTTTTCCCCTTCCATAACCATATGAATGCCTAGCATCCTAAGTGACAAAAAACGTCGCTTTCGTGGATAATAAGCGCTCCCGCTCCACTATCCGTCACCCTAAGTGCTATAACTTACTAATGTGTAAAGAGTTTTTTTCTCATGCACTCCCTCAATTTTGGCACAAAATATGCTCATCTACACATAATGATATGTTGGATAGACTCCCGTGCAATCGAAAAATCTTTCACTATTGCAGGAGGAAGGTATGGGGCTTGCTGTCACAAAGGTAAGCAGTAGAAGGCGAGGACCTATGAAGGACACGAGCGTTCGAAAAAGAACGAAACCTGCTTTATCTAAGGAATACCAGGTCGTCTTTGAGAAGACCGGCAAAGCAATGGTAATAGTCGAGGAAGATGCGACCATCTCCCTCGTCAATGCGGAATTTGAGAAGCTCAGCGGATTCACAAAAGAGGAGATTGAGGGCAAAAAGAACTGGGCTGAGTTTGTGGCCAGGGATGACCGAAAGCGGGTGAAGGAATATCATCTGCTCCGCCGGACGGATCCTATGCTTGCGCCGAGAAGCTATGAATTTCGGTTCCTCGATCGACAAGAAAAGGTCAAGAACATCATACTGACCATCGGGCAGATCCCGGGAACGAGCAAGAGCATGGCCTCCCTGTTGGATGTCACCGATCGCAGGCAGGCGGAGATTGCACAGAATAATAGTAATGGGCAGGAGGGGGGAGTGCAGGTACACGTGAAGGAACTTGAAAAGGCCAACGAGGCTTTGCAGGCAGAGAACGCCGATCTCAAGCGCAAGGTGAAGCAGTTGCAGGAGAGTAAGGAGCTCCATCAATCTTTGGTGGAAAACGTTGATTTTGGTATCAATCTCATAGATGCCGACCACAATATAGTCATGGCAAACAATGCGCTAATCAAAAGAAGAAACACATCAGTTGAAGAGTTAATCGGTGAAAAGTGTTACCGGGCACTTGAAAAACGTGATGCCGTGTGCCCGCAGTGTCCTGGAGTTCAGGCAATGGCTACCGGCCTACCTGCTAGCGTTGAGACCGAAGGTGCAGAAGACGACCCGCACCGTTTTCCCGCGCGGCTGCAAGCCTTTCCTGTCTTGCGGGAGGATGGTACAGAATCAGGGTTCATAGAAGTGGTAGAAGATATCACCGAGCGCAAGCAGATGGAGCTGGAGCTGCGGCAAAGTGAGGAGCGGTTTCGTAGATTCGCCGATGAGGCCTCTTTTGAAGGTTTTATTGTTCATGATAAAGGGAAAATTCTAGATGTAAACAAAATATTTGCAACCATGTATGGATATGAACGTGATGAACTAATAGGAATGAATATCTCTGAAACGATAGCGAGCGAATACCGTAAGACTGTATCAAAATCTGTTCGTGAAAAAGATGAAGAACCATATGAAATAATGTCGCTCAGGAAAGATGGATCAACTTTCCCCGTTGAGATCCATGCTAAACCCTTCCCCTTTAATGGAAGAATAGTCAGGGTAGCTGCGGTACGAGACATGACCGAACGTAAGCAAGCTGAGAAATTATTGCAGCAAGAGAAAGAGACCTTTTACACCATGTTGCAGAATGCCTTGTATGGGGTAGGGCTAATCGACAGTGATGGATCGTACCTCTACGTTAATCCTGAATTCACTAAAATCACGGGTTATACCCTAAAGGATATCCCCACCGGGAAAGATTGGATGCACAAGGCCTATCCCGATAAGGAATACCGGCAGAAGGCTATTGAAACCTGGAAGAAAGATATCGGGGTAGGGGGGACTAGTAGGGTGTTTAGTGTCGTTTGCAAGGATGGGAAAACTCGGGAGATAGAGTTCAGGCCGACCCAGTTAGATGATGGGCGGGCCGTTGTGATGTTCACGGATATCACCGAGCGCAAGCAGATGGAGGAGGAGCTGCGGCAGAGCGAAGAGCGTTTTCGCAGGTTGGTGGAGACGATGAGGGTTGGGTTGAGCGCCGTAGACGCGAACGGGGTGATCACCTACGTCAACGATCAAGTCTGTAAGATGCTGAGATATTCGCCGGATGAGGTCATCGGGCATCCTACTACCGACTTTTACGATGAGGAAAGTCAAAGGCGTCAAGAAGAGATATTCGCAAAACGGAAGAAAGGGGTGAAAGACCCTACCCCGTACGAGATTACCTGGATGGCGAAGGACGGGCGGAGGGTTGATACGATCCTGACGCCGACCCCCAGTTATGATGCAGATGGTCATTTTACCAGCAGTTTTGCCTTGTTTACCGACATCACCGAGCGCAAGCAGATGGAGGAGGAGCTGCGGAAGAGCCAGGAAGAGCTTCAGACCCTCATGGATGCCTCGCCGATAGGTATTTGCTGGGCCGATATGCAGGGGAACATCCAATATAACAACCGTAAGTTCCGTGAACTCTTCGGCTACACCGTTGAAGACATCCCAAACATTGCGGAATGGCGTTGCCAGGCCTATCCAGACCCGGTCTACCGTGAGCAGATTCCTTCCCTCGTCGGCTTGCTTACCGAGGCACAGAAGCAAGGCAAAGAAGCTGCGCCCATAGAAGTG
>CAYWLI010000072.1:0-12743 GCA_964459135.1 uncultured Thermodesulfobacteriota bacterium
GCCTGCGAGAGTTGCTCATAATGCTCCATGGTCTCCACCTCCACCACCAAATCCCGCTCATCCAGCACCCGCAGTCTGCCGTGCCCCTTGATCACTTCGATGACCTCCTCGGGGGTAACCGTCACCCACCCCTTCATCCTGCGCACCAACTCCTCCCCGCTAAAACCCCGCTCGATCTGAAGCTCCACTTCCCGAACCTTGGCATCCCACCCGATGAGGGCAGGGCGCACAATAACAGGGGTGACGGGATCATGCATGGCCGCACACGTGAACCACAGTTTTGCCTTGACCATCTTCCTCCTCCTTGTGTTCGTTAACCATAATTAGGGAAGGGCAGGAATATGTCAAGGGAAGAACGAAGGATAGATTATACCCATTTAAGGCGACGGTGATCCTTTCTGAAAAAAGGAGAGGGCGGTGTCCCCGTATCTGCGCTGTTGGGAAAGGACCAGCCCGAGGGGGGGGAGGATCTCCTCTCTCGGTGAGTGTTCGGCCACAATAACCCCTGTGGAGGTGACGATCCCCCGCCCGGCGATCTCCTCGAGGGTCTTTCCCACCAAGCCCTTGCCGTAGGGGGGGTCCATAAAGATGAGATCAAAGGCTTCTTCTTTTTCCCCCAAGACCACTATTCCCCTTTTCACCGTCAAGGGGAGGACCCACACCCTCGACCTCAAACCCAGGGTCTTCACATTCCCCCGCAGGATGGTGAGGGCTCCCTTCCCCTGTTCTACAAAGACCGCCTCCGGGGTCCCGCGGCTGAGGGCCTCAATCCCCAGGGAGCCGGTGCCGGCGAACAGATCAAGGACCCTTTGAAAGTTCCACCCGGGACCAAGGATATCGAAGATCGCCTCGCGGACCCGGTCTGAGGTGGGCCTGATCCGCCTCCCCCCGGGGACGAGCAGCCTCCTGCCCTTGAGCTCTCCACCGATGACCCTCACGACGTTGCCTCCTGCAACCGCTCCACCACTCTTGCCATGTGCCCGTAGTGTGTTCCGGCCCAGTAAACCTTCCGGCAGGAGGGGCAGCGGGAGAACTCCTGGTGGGTGTGGTAGATGTAGTCCGGGATCTCCTCCTTTACCTCCTCAGGGACCACATCCTCCAAGGGGGCATTACAGGTCAGACAGCGGGAGAAGAGCATTTCCTTATTGAGGGGGAGACGAAAGTGGCGAACCACCTCCTTGAGCTGCAGAAAGGGGTTGCCCTCCCGGATCAGCAGGGCCTTTACAGATCCTCTCTCCTGGTAGAGCTTAGTGTCTTTGGTGATGAGGGCCCTCCCCTCCTCTTGAGCCCGGCGCAGGAGTCCTATAAGGTCATCGGAGCGCCAATAGACGGTGTCATAGCCCAGGATGCGAAGCCACTTGGCCAGCTTTCCCAAGGTCTTGTCGGCGATAAAGATCATCCAGCAGCGCGCTTGACCAGGTCAAAGGCCCTTTCACGGGCCTTCGCCATGATCTCCTCCTCCCCCTCTACCCGGCTGCCCCGCATGAGGATCTTTCCATCGCAGAGCAAGGTATCGACGCACGAACCGTTGGCGGCATAGATAAGGTCGGAGTCAAGGTGGAAATGGGGGGTAAGTTGGGGCGAGTCCAGATTTACCAGGGCGATATCGGCCCACTGCCCCGTTTTGAGAACACCGCTTTCCAGGCCGAAGGCCCGAGCCCCCTGGGAGGTAATCAACGCTAACGTCTCGGAGGCAGGCATAACGACCGGGCTATTGATGTAAAATTTCTGCAAGAGGGAGGCGACCTTAGCGGTCTCCAACATATCGAGGTTGTTGTTTGAGGAACACCCATCGGTCCCCAGACAGATAATCACACCGTTGTTCCGTAACTGGGGGTAAGGGAAGACCCCCCCCACACTGAGCTTGAGGTTGGATATAGGGGTGTGCACTACCCGTACCTCGTGGGCCTCCAAGATATCCATTTCCTCCTCATCGAGCCAGACACAGTGACTGGCAACGAGATACGGCCCAAGAAATCCGATCTGCTCCAAGTATTTAACGGGGCGTACACCGTGATCACGCAGACAATCCTGAACTTCTTTTTCGGTCTCTGAGAGGTGAAAGTGAACCAGCACCCCTTTGTCGCGGGCGAACTCAGCACACCAACGCAAGGCCTCCTCCGAAACCGTATAGAGGGCATGGGGGCCGAGGGTGAAGGTCACGCGAGGACCGAACTCATCTCGGGCTGCATAGAGTTCTTCGTTGAGCGCCATTTGTTCCTTGGTCTTTGACGCTTCAAAGAGATCGATGAAGACGGCGCTTACCGCGGCCCTGATCCCCATCTCCTCAACGGCCCTGGCCGTGCCCCGCCAGTGCCAGTACATATCGTTGAAAAAGGTCGTCCCGGTCTTGATCATCTCCAGGCAGGCCAGTTTGGTCCCCCAGTAGACATCCTCCTCCGTCATGTGGGCCTCAACAGGCCAGATCTTGGTCTCAAGCCATTCCTGCAGCGGCATGTCGTCGGCATATCCCCGCAACAACGTCATGGCGGCATGGGTGTGCCCGTTGACGAAAGAAGGGACAGCCGCCATTCCCTCGCCTGAGATCACCTCATCGGCTTTTACATTGAGCTGGTCGCCAATCTGCTTGATCCTATTTCCCTCAATGAAGATATCCGTAGTCTCACCGTTCAGACGTACCCCAGTAATCAAGATGCTCATTCCATCTCCTCCATTACCTGTATCACGATCTTATTAATCGTCGCAGCGTTCTCCCCCGCCCGTTGGGTAATCTCCTCCGCGGTAAGGGGTGTGTCAATAATACCGTGGCAGTAATTGTCCACCGAACAGATGCTCGCGTAGGCCACCCCCACCTCTTGGCAGAGCGTGGCCTCATGGGCCATGGTCATCCCCACCACGTCGCCGAAGCCCCGCAGCATGGCGATCTCCGCCTTGGTTTCCAGGCGGGGGCCGATGGTCTGGATATAGATCCCCTCGTTCGCGACATTTACACCACTCTCCGAGGCGGCGCGGATGAGCCGTTCCCTGAGCCCAGCGTCCAGGACAGGGGTAATGTGCACGGCCTGGTGTTCGTAAAAGGTCAGTATCTCCCAGGGGCTGAGGTAGTCGTGGGGGATCACGATCGACCCGGGGGCAAGTTCCTCCTTGAGGCTTCCCACCGAGTTGACCCCGACCACCTTGGTCACCCCCAGTTTTTTGAGGGCATAGATGTTGGCGCGGTGGTTGATGCGGTGAGGGGGGATCCTATCGGGGCCATGGCGGGGAAGAAATATCATATCTCTGCCGATGGTGAAATGGTCAGATGGCTCCCCAAAGGGGGTTTCCATTTTCTGCTTCTCAGCTACCTTCATCCCCTCGGGGGAGAAGCTCCCCCCGGCAATAATCCCAAGCATGATCATGATCCCTCCTTTAAAAGCATAATACGAGAATGGGACAGGGGTTGTCAATTTTCCGCTTTTCTTGACTCCCCCCAGGGGAACAGATATATTAAACGTGAACACTGAATGGAGGAAGAAATGTCTCAGTTGACGCGGAGAGAGATGCTGAAACTGTTCCTGGCCGGGGCAGGGGCAGCCCTGACCCCCTGGCCATGGAGGACGATAGCTGCTGCTGCAACCCCATCCCATCCAGACCTGGTAATCTCAAAAGGAACCTCTCCTGGACCCATCACGGAGGCAGCCCTGCAGGCCCTCGGAGGCATGGGGCGCTTCATCTCCCGCGGGGATATAGTACTGGTGAAACCAAACATAGGGTGGGACCGCACCCCTGAACTGGCCGCCAACACCAATCCTGAGGTAGTGGCGACCCTCGTGCGCCTCTGTCTGGAGGCCGGTGCCAAGGAGGTGAAGGTCTTTGACCACCCCTGCGAAGACCCCCGCCGCTGCTATGTAAGCAGCGGGATCATGCAGGCGGCCAAAGAGGCGGGCGCCACTGTCAGCTATATCGATGAAAGAAGGTTTCGCACAATGGAGATCAAAGGACAGGCCCTCAAGACCTGGGATGTCTATCAGGAGGCAGTGGAGGTGGATAAGATAATTAATGTCCCCATCCTCAAGCACCACAGCCTGGCCCGACTCACCATGGGGATGAAGAACTTCATGGGCCTGGTCGGCGGCGACCGTTCCCGTATCCATTGGCACCTCGATCAGGCCATCGTGGATCTCACCGCCTTCTTCAAGCCGACCTTGGTCGTCCTCGATGCAGTCCGGATACTGACGGCCAACGGCCCCCAGGGGGGGAGTCTCAAATACGTCAAGCGCCTCAACACGGTGGCGGCAGGGGGCGACCCGGTTGCTATCGATGCCGTCGGAGCCACCCTCTTCGGGCTCGTGCCCGAGGAGTTGGAACATCTCCAGATCGCCTCCCAGCGGGGTTTAGGGCGCATGGATCTGGGGAAGCTGCGGATCAAGGAGGTCACGACCAATTCCTAAGGGCAAGAGCAAGCGACAATTCCTCCGGATTCCGTGGTGGTGGCTGAGGCGCATCAGCCAGTGGTCCTTTCTGGCGCTCTTTCTCTGTCTTTTCGTCTTAACGGCATACAAAGGGACGGATGAGATCGCCTATCCCGTCCGCATCTTCCTCCATTTCGATCCCTTGATCCTCATCACAACCTTCCTTTCTTCCCATATTGTGCCAACGGCCCTCTTGTTGTCCCTCATCACCGTCGCCTTCACCCTGGTGTTCGGCAGGGTCTTCTGCGGCTGGGTCTGTCCATTGGGGACGCTGAACGACTTCATGGGGCACCTCACTCCTCAGGAACGGAGAAAAAAGCACCTCGGGGAACGTCCTCGACGGTTCAAATATTATAGCCTCATCTTTATCCTCGTCAGCTCCCTCTTTACCCTGCAGATAGCCGGGCTGGCAGACCCCATCTCCTTGCTGATCCGCTCCCTGGCAGTGGCTGCTGAGCCCGCAGTGAACCTGATGATCCATACCGTCTTTGACCTCCTCTACCGCGCTGATATCCCCGTCGTCACAGACATTTCCGAGGCCGTATATTCATTTCTCAAGAACTACATCTTGTCCTTCCGCCAACCCTTTTTCTATCAGGGGATGTCTATCGGCATCATCTTCGCCGCCATCCTCCTGGCCAACCTGTACCGGCGCCGCTTCTGGTGCACCGTCCTCTGTCCCCTGGGGGGATTGCTGGGGCTTATCGCGAGAATCAGCCCCCTGAAGAGGGCGGTGGACAAGACCTGCACCTCCTGCAATATCTGTGTTCAGGAGTGCCGCACCGGCGCGGCAGCAGACCTGAAAGGTGCGTGGAAAAAGGCGGAGTGCGTGATGTGTGGTGAGTGCGAGGAGGATTGTCCCGAGGATGCGGTGAGGTTTGGTTTCGCTTCCTCACAGGCGGGAAAGGTCGCAGGGGTTGATCTGGCCCGGCGCGGATTGATCACGTCTCTCGTCTCCGGGATCTTCGTTGTCCCTCTTATTCGGACCAACCCCCTCACCAAGAGGAGAGCGGGAAAGCTGATCCGCCCCCCGGGCGCCTTGCCGGAGGATGAGTTCCTGCGCCGGTGCGTGCGATGCGGGGAGTGCATGAAGGTCTGCCTCACCAACGGCCTGCAGCCCGCCCTGCTCGAGGCTGGGCTGGAGGGGATTTGGACCCCCCGGTTTGACTTCCACATGGGCTACTGCCAGTACTACTGCACCCTCTGCGGGCAGGTATGTCCTACTGGGGCCCTCAGGGAGCTCTCCCAGGAGGAGAAGGTTCGTACCAAGATCGGCCTCGCCTATATCGATAAGAACCACTGTATCCCCTATGCCCAGGGGGTCGAGTGCCTCGTGTGCGAGGAGCACTGCCCTACGCCGGACAAGGCCATCAAGTTCGAACTGGTAGAGGTCATGACCCCCAAAGGGAGAAAACGGATCAGGCAGCCGATTATAGACCTCAAGCTCTGCATCGGCTGCGGGATCTGCGAGTACAAGTGCCCGCTGCACGACCAGCCCGCCATCATCTGCACCCGCCTGGGGGAATCCAGGGCAGACAAGCTGTTGCCTTTTTAAGCCCCCATCATCAAGACATACTCCTGTCTCCTCCCAATGGAGAGGAGGTCTTTTCTTCGTTACTCTCGATCCTTTAGCCCATCCGAGACAAAAAATATCATCCAAGGCAAATTTCCCCTTGACAAGATACTATATGTTGTGGTAAGGAATTGCAGAACTACAATATATTAGATAACCAACAATCACATAACATGTCATATCATAGCTAAATCACAGAAAAACTACCAAGGGGAAGGGTGGGAACATATGATTTCAGTCACAGATATTAGGGAGCGGCAGCGGGATACGTATCCAGGGGACACCACGGATATGGCCCTCTTCGTGCGCACCTCCGAAGAGACCATGGAGGGGTGGAATCGCCAGCGGATCGTTGATGCCCTGATGAGGGAGACCTACATCGACCCCGATACCGCCGAGGCCATCAGCCAGGAGGTGGAGGATATCATCAGGAAGAGCGATATCAGCGTGGTAACCGCTCCCCTCATCAGGGAGTTGGTGGATGCCAAGCTCGTCGAGCGGGGTCTGGAGGAGGTCCGCAAGCAGCATACCAGGCTCGGTATGCCCTTGTACGACGTCAATCAATTGATCATGCACCCCAACAAGGAAAACGCCAACGTCCCCCACGGCCCAGAGGCCACCAACTTGACCTTGGCCGAGACCATCAAAAAGGAATACGCCCTCCTACACGTCTTCTCCCAGGAGGTGGCTGACGCCCACATGCGGGGGGATATCCATCTGCACGACCTGGGGTTCATCGACCGCCCTTATTGCAGCGGTCAGTCCCTGGAGTATATCAAGAAGTTCGGACTCAACCTGCCCAACTCCATCTCCATGGCCAAGCCCGCCAAGCATCCGGAGGTGCTGCTGGCCCATATGGTGAAGTTCGCCGCGGGCCTCCAGAGCCATTTCGCCGGGGCCATTGGGTGGGATGCGGTCAACCTCTTCTTCGCCCCCTACCTCGTCGGGATGGGGGACAGGGAGATAAAACAACTGGCCCAGATGCTCATTTTCGAGTTTTCCCAGCAGGCCGTGGCCCGGGGGGGGCAGGCCATCTTCTCCGACCTCAACCTTTACTGGGAGGTCCCCAAGCATTTTAGAGACGTCCCGGCCATCGGCCCAAACGGGGAATTCACCGGCAAGACCTACAACGATTACATGAAGGAGGCCCAGCGGTTCGCGTGGGCCCTGTTCGATGTCTACCTTGAAGGGGATGGGGCAGGGCGCCCCTTCTTCTTCCCCAAACCCTTGGTCCACATCACCGAGAACTTCTTTATGACACCGGACCACGAGCGATTCCTCAACCATATCTGTGCTATCGCCTCGGAAAAGGGCAATACGTACTTCGTCTTAGATCGGGGGGAGACGGCCAAGATATCTGAGTGCTGCAGGTTGAGTTTTAAACTGGAGGCCTCAGACCTACAGGACGCCCTGCAGCCATGGAAGATGCGCTACAGCGCCATTCAGAATGTAACGCTTAATCTCCCCCGTATCGGCTATATATCCGACGGCAACGATACCAAGCTTTTTGAAAACATCTCCCGCTTTATGGATCTGGCCGTCAGGGCACACCTGGAAAAAAAGACGTTTCTGGAACGCCTTCTCGCCCTCGGAGAGAAAGGCCCCCTGGCCCTGCTGACCATGAACCAAGACGGGGAATCCTATCTCCGAATGCATCGGGCTACCTACCTTATCGGCATGGTGGGGCTCAACGAACTGGTGAAGGTCCACAGCGGCCAGGAGATGCACGAATCAACGGAGGCCTTTAAGCTTGGCTTGCAGGTAATCGCCCATATGAAGCTTGTGGCCGACAAGATGAGCAAGCGGCACGGGATGAGATTCGTCTTGGAACAGACCCCGGCGGAGAGCACCGCCTACCGATTCGCCAAGCTGGATTTGCGGTTTCACTCTCCCCAAGCCGGTCACATCGTCAAGGGAGACATCGCCCAGGGGGAGGTTTACTATACTAATTCCACCTATCTGAGCGGTGACGCCGTGATGAACCCCATCGAACGGGTGAGGCAGGAGGGGCTCTTTCACCCCCTCATCGAGGCCGGCTCCCTTACCCATATCTGGCTGGGGGAGGCAAAACCCTCATCGGAGTCATTGGCCAATTTCGTGACTAAGACGTTCCAGTTGACACAAAACGACCAGATTGCTTTCTCCCCGGAGTTCACCACCTGCAACGAGTGTGCGCGCACAGCCAGAGGTCTGATGGATCGGTGTGCGTACTGCGGCTCCGAGGATGTCGATGGTATCACCCGCATCACCGGTTACTTCACCAAGATCTCCAGTTGGAACAAGGGAAAATTGGGGGAATTGCGAGATCGGTATCGTAACCAGGGCTTTATCAGAAAGCAGCCGGATGATGATGCACAGGTTCAGATTGCCGTGTGATGAGGAGGTTTAAGAATGGGATCAATCAAGATCTTTACCAAGGCAGAATGCCCCAAGTGCCCTGCTGCCAAAGAGATAGGTAGTATCCTCCAGCAGGAGGGCCTTCAGGTCAATTATTACGATCTGGAGACCCCTGATGGCCTCGCGGAGGCCGCCTTCTACAGCGTGTTATCCACCCCTACGATCATCATCGAAGATCACGATGCAAGAATTCTGGCCGGGTGGCGGGGATCAATCCCCACCCTGCAAGAGATCCAGGGAGTGATCAGGGCGTAATGGATACTAGAGCGCAAGAAATAGTATCGCAACCTCAAAGTGCAGCACCATGGCAGGCAAGCAACAGGGAGGCAATCAGCATCAAGGGCTTCCTTGAGACCTCCTTTGTGGATTGGCCCGGTAAGGTGGTGGCCGTGCTCTTCCTGCCGGGTTGCAATTTTCGTTGTCCTTTCTGTCATAACCATCAACTGGTTCTGAATCCAGGAGGCCATGAAGACATCCCCCTGGAATATGTCATGGCCCGTTTGGCCGAGCTGAAGGAGTGGGTGGATGGTGTGTGCATTTCCGGGGGGGAGCCTACCATCCACCCCCGCCTTCCCTTCCTTATGGCCGAGATCAAAAGGGCAGGGCAGCTCGTCAAGCTCGATACCAACGGAAGCAACCCCCATGTGCTACGTTCTCTGGTGGAAGGAGGCCTCGTAGACTGCGTGGCCATGGACGTCAAGGCCCCCCTCGACACGGCACGTTACGCCCGGGCAGCGGGTGTGCCCGCGGACCTGGAGAAGATACAAGAGAGTATTTGTTTGCTAAAAAAGGGAACGGTCGAATATCACTTCAGAACCACTGTTGTCCCAGCCCTCCACAAGGAGGAGGATCTGCTCACCTTAGCCCGCCACCTGAGCGGGTCCTCCTCCTTGACCCTCCAAAACTTCAACCCTGAGAACCCCCTGGACCCACGGTTGAAGGGAACCTCCCCGTATCCTGAAGAATGGCTACAGGAAATGGGAGAGCTCATTACGTCAATCATCAGAGCATAATACAATATCACTCTTTAACTAAAAACACAAGTGCCCAAGAAGAAAGAGACGAAAGGACGATCTCTTGCGACATGACTAGCCTCTGCTCAGATCTCAGACCGTGTCACCGTATGGGCATGGATTGAAGCAATAGATTTAGCCCCACACTCTCGAAACATCCAAGAGACAACAAAGAGGATGCACAATACCTTTCGCTGTGCTATCATTACTGCGCATTATAGTTGTCCGCCACCTTACCTCACGTGTCAAGGACAACCATAATCCCACGTTCGTCGTCGAAAACACCAAGGGAATGTATGGAGAAGATATCTCTGGATTTTCAGCGGGACAAGCTGGCTAACGGTTTGAAGATAGTGACCCTGGAGGACCATTCTCATCCTATCGTGACCTACCAGGTCCACTTTGCCACGGGGTCCAGGAATGAGAGACCTGGAATCACCGGTATCTCACATCTCTTTGAGCACATGATGTTCCGGGGGTCCGAAGAGTTGGGCCCAGAGGAGTTCGGACGCATCATCCAAGCCAATGGGGGAACCCTCAATGCCTTTACCACTATCGATAATACGAGTTACTTCGAAAACCTCCCCGCCGATAAATTGCCGTTGGCCATCAGGTTGGAGGCGGAACGACTCGAAACACTTCGCTTAAATCAGGAAAATTTGGATACCGAGCGGGAGGTGGTCAGGAGTGAGCGGAAGCTGCGGAGCGTCAACTCCCCCTTCGGTCTCCTTATGGAACAACTCTTCGCCATCGCCTTTGACCAGCACCCTTACCAATGGCCAGTGATCGGTTGGGATACCGACCTGAAGAGATTAACTCTGGATGAATGCCTTGAGTATTACCAACGAGGGTATGCCCCCAATAACGCCGTGGTGGTCATTGTCGGTGACTTCAAGCGGAAGGAAGCCATTGCCTTGGTCGACACGTACTACGGCCACCTCAAACCCCAAACAGCTGCAGAACCCCCTCCCACTCAGGAGCGCCCCCAGCGGGGGGAGAGACGTGCCTTCTACAAAAAGGTATCGCAGTTAGAGGCCTTTTTTGCCGGTTTCCATTGTCCGGGGATCACAGACCCCGATGTCTTCCCCTTGCTCGCACTGGCTCATATCCTCTCCCACGGAAAGTCATCTCGTTTTTATATGCGCTTCGTCAAGACCGGCAAGGCAGTTGACGCCCAGGTAGAAGTAGACCCTCCACCGTTTTGGTCCATGGACCCGGGACTGCTCCAGGTATATGCCATTGCGGCTCCTGGCGTGCAACTCGGTGAGTTGGAACAGGAGATATGGGGGGCCATTGAGGAAATAAAGCATGGGGCATTCGATGAAGAGGAGCTTGCTAAGGCCAAGCGGGGATTAGTGGCTTCCTTCATCATGGGAATGCAATCCATCTTTTTCCAAGGATTGGCAGGAGGGCTCTATGAGATCAAGGCGGGGGACTGTGGGATGGTCAATACTGTGCTGGATAGGTGTGAGGGGATAACCACACAGGATGTCCAACGGGTAACCCAGCAATGCCTGAACGAGGACAACAGGACCGTCGTCACGTTGCAACCCATTACCCCAGAGGAAAACGAACGGCTCGAGCCAGTGGAATAAACGATGTTTCCCTTGAAGGCAGCGGATATCAAAAGAGTGCGGTTGGACAATGGCCTCACGGTGATGAGCTTGGAGTATCATAAACTCCCCCTGGCCCACATCACCGTGATGATCAAGCGGGGGAGCGAGCGGGACCCTGAGGGAAAAGAAGGGTTAGCTGACCTCACCGCTGAGATGTTGACCCTCGGCACTGAAGGGAGGGATAGCCAACAGGTGGCCCTGGAGATGGAGCGGTTAGGAGCACAATACTCCGCCAGTTCCGGTTGGGACGCCTCCTTTGTGGAGGTCTCTGGACTGTCTCAAGACTTCACCGTCTTGATGGACTTGGTAGGCGATATGCTCCTGCAACCGACTTTTCCCCAGGAGGAGATGCAACAATCCCAGCAGCGGAGGATCTCCCGTTTAATCCAGCAACGTGACCAGTCAGAGGCCATTGCCAACGAAATCATCGTCCAGCGCCTCCTTGAGCAAACACCGTACGCCCACCCCACCTACGGGACTATCCCTTCTCTGGGTGGGTTGGTGGAGGGGGACCCCCGTTCCTTTTACCACAACCACTATTCCCCTCAGGATACCATCCTGCTGGTGATCGGCGATCTCACGTTTGAAGAGATGCGAAAAAGGGCTGAAGCTTTACTCGGGAAGTGGAAAGCCGAAAGGAAGGCCGACGAGCAACCTCCTTCACCAGTGAGGCCCGCTGGTGGGAGAAAGATCATCGCGGTGAATCGGCCTGACCTCACCCAGAGTCAAATACGGGTGGGTCTACTGGGGATTACTAGAAAAGACAAACAGTACATACCCTTCAAGGTGATGAATTATATCTTCGGGGGCGGGGGTTTCTCCTCCCGGCTTATGCAGCGCATCAGGGCCGACAAGGGGTACACCTACGGTATTAGCAGTTCCTTTCAGGCTGGACACATCGCAGGACCCTTCATCATCTCCACCTTTACACCGACAAACACTACCGTTCCGGTCATAGAGGAGATCGTAACGGTCATGGAGGAGTTTATCGCGGAGGGACCCAATCCTCGGGAACTTGAAGAGGCGAAGAATTTCTTCAAGGGGAGTTTCCCCCTCACATTGGAGACCCCGGGCCAGATGGCCGGGGAGCTTCTCAAGTTGGAGCTCTACGACATCCCCTTCGATTATCTCTCTTCGTATCCGGAGGCGATAGGTAAGGTCACGCTGGTTGAGATTAATAGTTTGGCTTCGTCTTATCTCCTGCCAAAAGACCTCATCATTGTGGTGGTGGGCAGGGCCGAGGATTTGGTGGAGCCCCTGCGGAGCTGGGGTGAGGTGGAACTCATCGAGTACACTGAGCTGGTGAATGCTTCCTTTCCCTCCAACACCTCCAAGCACGCATCCACCACCTGCGGGTCATAAAGCCTCCCCCTCCCCTTGCTGATTTCCTCCCTGGCGTCCTGCACGCTGAATGCAGGTCGATAGGGACGATGGTGAGTCATGGCGTCCACCACATCGGCGACCGCCAGGATCCGGGCTTCGAGGATGATCGTGTCACCCTTCAGCCCCTGCGGATAACCTGAGCCATCCATACGCTCATGGTGTTGGAGGGTGGTTTGGGCCACCGGCCAGGGGAAATCGATCCCCTTGAGTATTTCATATCCGGCCGCAGGATGTATCTGAATGAGTGACATCTCCATGTCTGTCAGCCTTCCCGGCTTGACCAATATCTCAACCGGTACGGCCATCTTGCCGATATCGTGGAGGACACCGGCAATATAGATCCCGGTGA
>CAYWLI010000073.1:0-12628 GCA_964459135.1 uncultured Thermodesulfobacteriota bacterium
AGGCGGAGGCCCTGGGTCTCATCATCCCCAAGAAGGGGGGGTGGTATGATAGGTTCCGGGGGAGGATTATCTTCCCCATCTTTGACCTGCGGGACAGGGTTATGGGGTTTGGGGGGCGGGCCGTGGATGATGCAGAACCGAAATACCTCAACTCCCCGGAATCCATCCTGTATAAAAAGGGAGCAGGCTTTTATGGTTTGAATGTCGCCCGGAAGCATATTCAACATGAGGATGGGAAGGTCTTCATCGTAGAGGGGTATTTCGATCTCCTCAGTATGGCGCAGCGGGGGGTAAAGAATGTGGTGGCCACCTTGGGAACGGCCCTTACCCCCCAGCAGGTACGGCTTGTGAGGCGATTCGGGAAGGAGCTCTTCCTCCTCTTCGACCCCGATGAGGCCGGCAAAAAGGCAGCCCTGAGGGGTTTGGAGCTTTGTATCCAGGAAGAATTGTTTCCCACGGTGGTCCCCTTGCCAGACGGCCTGGACCCCGACGGCTATTTCCAAAAGGGGGGTGACCCACAGGCCTTGTGGTCGAGGGGGGTTCCAGGTGTGGAGTACGCCATGGAGATGTTGATGGAGCGGTATGATCTAGGCGCAGTGGAGGGGAGGGTCAAGGCAGTAGAGGCCGTCCTTCCCTTCCTCCTTACGATTAAAGATGGTGTGCACAGAGATCCTTATCTTAAACGCCTGGCGGAAAAGACGGGGGTGCGGGAAGGGGAGATTCTTGACGCAGCCCGCACTATGCGTAAAGCCCCCACGAAAGGGGTGGCGCAGGAGCCGGTTACGAAGATACACGTGTCGACGGAAAAAACGCTGGTGCAGATGATGCTTCAGTACCCCGAACTCATCCCCTTGCTGATCGAGGAGGGGGTGGTGGAAGGTCTTGAGGGCCGCGACCTGCGGTCCATCGGCGCATTGGTGATCCGTGATTTTCAACGCCATGGCCATCTCTCCTTGGACAGATTGGCCCCAACCTTGGAAGAGCACGGGGTGAGCACGTTGGCTTTTGCCCTGGTCTTTCAGGAAGAGAAGCTGGAAGAAGAAATGGCGGAGAGGATCATGAAGGATTGCCTTCGTAAGATTAAGATGAATGTACTGAAGCGCAAGCGGGAGGGCCTCAACAAAAGGATTAAGGAGGCGGAGGCTCAGAGCGATGAAGCGCTCTTGAATTCTCTCTTTTTGAATATAGAGGCCTTGAACGCTCAAATCCGTAAACTCCATCTGGAAGGAACTCAGGGGTCTTCATGACCGGCTGCGGCTCAAACGCAGAAGACATACAGCAAGCAGAAAGGAGTTATAACCTTGAACAACAAAAGGGTTTTTGATTTAGAAGGGGTCGATGAGATCATGAAAGCTGAAGATGTCTCTTCCGAGCAGTTGGAAGATATGTTGACGATGTTCAACGATATAGACATCGAAGTGGCTGAGGAAGACGAAGAAACGAGCACACAGAAGGTTGAAGAGGATTTTACAGAAGAGGAACGGGTTGAGGAGATTGAAGACGTCGATCTTATTGGCAGGACGAGTGATCCGGTACGGTTATACCTCCGGGAGATGGGGCGCGTGTGCCTCTTGACCAGAGAGGGAGAAGTGGCCATAGCCAAGAGAATAGAGGAGGGGAAAAAAGAGGTCATCAGGGTTATTCTCAATTGTCCCATGACGGTAAAAGAGGTGTTGAATATAGGTGAAGGGATTCGTCAAGGGATGGTAGATATTAGGAATGTTACTAATGAGGTTGAGGATGATGAAGGCTACGCCGAAGAAAAGGAGTTTTTCAAAGATAAAATTATGAAAATCATAGGCCGGGTACGACGCCTTGATGATGAGATCCAAAAGTTGAAAGCAAAGGGCGGGACCGACGAAAAAAAGCTGCAGAAGAAGCGTGAGGAAATGGTTACGCTTCTTACCCAGATCAACCTTACAGAGTTGCAGAGCGAGGCCATCGTCGATAGAATAAGGGGGTTAGTGCGCCGAATCGAGAAAGCAGAAGAGGAGCTGGCTGCGCTGAGCAGGAGGGTGGGGGTACCGGTTCAGAAATTGAGGGTATTTCTTCGAGAGATGAGGAAGGACCCCGGCAGAAAGAAGTCCTTTTTCAGACAGAAAAAAATGAACGAAGAGGGGTTTGTGGAATTGGCGAAAGGGGTGCGGAACACCTATCGAAAGGTCCAGCGGATCGAACAGGAAGCTGGGCTGGCTGCGCTGGAACTGAAGAAGGCCATTGATGGTATCCGGCGTGGAGAGTTTATGGCCAAAGAAGCGAAGAATGAATTGGTCAGGGCCAATCTGCGATTAGTGGTGAGCATCGCTAAGAAATATACCAACAGGGGACTCCAGTTTCTCGATCTTATCCAAGAGGGCAATATCGGGCTCATGAAGGCCGTGGACAAGTTTGAGTATGCTCGGGGGTACAAATTCAGCACCTATGCCACGTGGTGGATTAGGCAGGCCATCACCAGGGCGATAGCTGATCAGGCCAGGACCATCAGGATTCCTGTGCACATGATCGAGACTATCAATAAGCTTATTAGAACATCGCGCTATCTCGTCCAAGAATTGGGGCGAGAGCCTCACCCCGAAGAGATCGGCGAGAGGATGGAGCTACCCGTAGACAAGGTGCGCAAGATCCTCAAGATAGCCAAGGAACCCATCTCGCTGGAAACCCCCATCGGGGAGGATGAAGACAGCCACCTGGGTGATTTCATCGAAGACAAAAAGGCTGTGTTACCCGGTGAGGCCATGATCGCTAAAAACCTGGTGGAGCAGGTCCAGAGGGTCTTATCCACCCTCACTCCCCGGGAGGAGAAGGTCTTACGGATGCGCTTTGGTATCGGGGAAAAGTACGATCACACCTTGGAGGAAGTGGGGCAGGATTTCTCCGTCACCAGGGAGCGTATTCGCCAGATCGAGGCCAAATCCTTGCGCAAGCTGCGCCACCCCAGCAGGAGTAAACGACTGAAGAGCTTTGTGGATAATTAAGGGGTTATTGAAAAAAGGTTTTTTCTGCAGTCTGTTAAGGAGGTCCCCCTCACCTCCGCCTGACCATCTCCTCGAAGATGGACGGGATGGGGATCTCTTCCTGTTTCCCCTCTTGCATGTCCCGCAGGATTGCCTTCCCGGTACGCTGCTCATCCTCACCGATGATCAGCACATAGCGAGCTCCGAATTTATCCGCCCTGCGCATCTGCGCCTTGAGGCTACGCCCTTCATAGTCAATCATCGTCCTCACCCCGGCTCGGTTTAGCTTATAGCTTAAGCTGAAGGCCTCCCTTTGGAGCCCTTCTCCCAAGGCGGCGATAAACAGCAACGGACCACGCGGGAGAGGCTCATGAGGCAGAATGAGCAGTAAGCGCTCCATCCCGATGGCAAATCCGATACCGGGGATATCCGGCCCCCCCAATTCCGCTACGAGGTGATCGTATCTACCACCGGCGCCCACGGTGTTTTGTGCCCCTAACCCCCCTGCCACCACCTCAAAGGCGGTCTTGGTGTAGTAGTCCAACCCCCGCACCATTCTGGGATTTAGTTCGTATGCAATTTCCAGGTCGTCCAGATAACTTCGTACCGCTGCGAAATGCTCGGTACATTCTGTACAGAGATAATCGCTCACGATGGGGGCCTTGGACATAATATCCTGACAACCTTGTATCTTGCAGTCGAAGGTCCGGAGGGGGTTTTGCTCCGTCCTCCTGCGACAATCCTCACAGAGGCGGGGGAGATGATCGCTGAGGAAGGCCCGTAGACTCTCTTTGTAGGGAAGACGGCACCGGGGGCATCCAAGGGAGTTAATCTGTAATGTGTACCCTGTGATTCCCACTATGGACAGATAGTGCATCAAGATGGTCATAACCTCGGCATCGATCATAGGATGGGAGATTCCGAAGACCTCCACGTTGATCTGGTGAAACTGCCTGAATCTCCCCTTTGCAGGCCTTTCATGCCTGAACATGGGGCCGATGGAGTAGAGTTTGGCTATGGGGTCAGCAGCGTACATCTTGTGCTCGATATAGGCACGCACAATGGAGGCGGTGGCCTCTGGACGCATGGTAACAACATCCCCGCTGCGGTCCTCAAAGGAGTACATCTCCTTACCTACGATGTCCGTTTCCTCGCCGATGCTCCGTGAAAAAAGCTCCGCCTTCTCCAGGATGGGCACCCGTATCTCAGAGCAGCCGAAACCCTCCAGGATCTCTCGAGCGCTCTCCTCCAGCATCCTCCATCGCTTGGTCTCAGGAGGGAGGATATCTTTAAACCCCTTGATGACCTTGATCTCCACCGTATCTCCTTGCTTGCGATATGTACTCGGGAAATCTCTATGCCTTGTATACCAAAGAGGGGGAAAAGTCAAACTTCAACATGCAGCCTCTATCCAGAATCCAATGGCGACAAATGACAAAAAATGTCAGAATGATGACATTAAAAGGCCCCATTTCCTTAACCACAGTCGTGAAATCTGTAACTTATTAGTTTTTAATGTGTTTTACTGTAAAACAAAATTCGTATCTTTGGCATAAAAAATGCTGGCGTAAAGAGGGAGCAGGGGTGTCTAGGCAGTATTGTATGTATGCAAAGCTCCCGTCGCTCGAAACGGGGTTGTGTAATGCCTAGGATGCACGATAAGAATAAGACGAAAGAGCAATTGACAAAAGAATTAGCAGAACTGCGCCAGCGGATCGCCGAACTGGAACAGGCAAAAAACAAGCGTAAGAAGAAGATAGGGAGAAAACCAGAGGAAGATCTACGAGAGATTATTGACGGCGTCAAAGATGGTATTGTCCTACTCGATTTGACGGGCAAGGTTACCACCATAAACAAGAGAATAACAGAAGTCACAGGATATACGGAAGAAGACATCATCGGAAAGCGCTTGACACTTTTAAGGATGTCCCCCCCCAAAAGTATTGCCACTATGTTTGCAGCCTTTACCCACGTGATTTCCGGCCAGCAGGTACCTCCCTATGAAGTGGAAGTGTATACCAAGACAGGAGAAAAACTCTGTGTCGAGATTCATGGTTCTCTTTTGAAGAAAGGAGGGGAAAAAGCAGGTGTTGTCGCCGTTTTAAGAGACGTCACCGAGCGCAAGCAGTTGGAGACATTATTAC
This sequence comes from uncultured Thermodesulfobacteriota bacterium, assembly GCA_964459135.1. Classification (GTDB taxonomy): domain Bacteria; phylum Desulfobacterota; class B13-G15; order B13-G15; family RBG-16-54-18; genus CAYWLI01. The sequence goes on from CAYWLI010000073.1 coordinate 5,099, forward strand.
TGCGAGAGAGGGAGACTTTTGTCACCATCTTACAGCATGCCCTGTACGGGGTGGTGTTGTTGGACAAGGATGGAAAGCACGTGTACGTTAATCCCGCATTTACTGCAATCACGGGCTATACCATTGAGGATATCCCCAGCGGGAGGGATTGGATGCACAAGGCCTATCCCGACGAGGCATACCGGCAGAAGGTTGCAGTACTCTGGAAGCAAGATAGAAGGTTAGGGGGGACGAAGAGGGTGATCAGTGTCGTTTGCAAAAATGGGGAAACGAAAGAGATCGAGTTCAGGTCGACTGTATTAGATGATGGCCGGGCCGTTGTGATGTTGACGGATGTCACCGAGCGCAAACGCGCAGAAGAGGCTTTACAGAGGCATCGTGAGGATCTTGAGGAATTGGTCACAGAACGTACTGTCGCATTACAAGCGACCAATGAACAACTGCAACGGGAAATCGTTGAGCGGAAACAGATAGAAGAGGCGCTGCGGGAAAGCGAAGAAAAATATCGTTCTCTTGTGGAGTCGAGCGATGATTCCATTTACTTAATAGATAGCACTTGTCACTATCTCTTTGTGAACAGTAAATATCTATCCAGACTCGGCGAGCAAAGCAGCCACGTTATCGGCAAGGGATACAGTGAATTTCATTCACCTGAAGAATCGAAGGATTTCTCCCAAAGGGTTAAAACAGTACTCAAAACCGGTACGGCGCAATCCTATGAGTATTGGAGTCAACGGGATAATCGATATTTTATTCGGACCTTAAGCCCTGTGACATCCCCTGATAGTGGTGAGATAAACGCTATAACGGTGATTTCAAAAGACATCACTGAGCGCAAGCAAGCCGAGGAGAGGCTGAGAGAGAGTGAGGAACAGTTCCGTGCTATCTTCGAGGCGGCCAAGGACCTTATTTTTATCAAAGATCGCGATCTTAAGTTTACTGCTGTGAATCCGGCAATAGAGAGATATTATGGCGTTTCCGCTTCGGAGATGGTTGGGAAACCGGCCGTTTCCCTCTTTGGAAAGGAAGTTAGTGAACGCAGTATGAAGGAAGATTTACGTGTCCTCGGTGGGGAGGTTATTGATACAGAACATCCCTTCCAGCTACAGGGGAACACCGTTATCCAAAACGTCGTCAAGGTGCCAATGCGCAACAGTGCTGGTGAGATCATAGGGGTCTGTGGTACTGCACGTGATATCACCGAGCACAAGCGAATGGAGAAGGAGTTGCGGCAGAGCGAAGAGCGGTTCAAGATGCTGGCTGAACAGGCACCCCTTGGTATCTCTATCATGGCAACAGATAGGAGCTTTGAGTATTTCAATCCACGGTTTACGAAGATTTTCGGATATACCACGGATGATGTCCCTGACGAGGATACCTGGTTTGAGAAGGCCTATCCTGACAAGGCATACAGAAAAAAGGTAATCTCAACATGGAAACGGGATATAGCAGAAAAGGTGAAGGTCGGGGAGGAGAATCCGCGGGTCTTTACTGTGCGCTGTAAAGACGGTCAGGACAAGATTGTCGATTTCAGGAGGGTAGATCTTATAGATGGTAAGCAATATCAAGTCTATGAAGATATCACTGTGCGGGCTAAGGCGGAGGAGGTTTTGCGGAGGAGTGAGGAGAAATATAGAGAGTTAATTAACGGAATGAATGACACGGCGTGGGTCATTGATTTTAACGGAAAGTTCATTGATGTAAACGATGCTGCTGTTGAGGTCTTAGGTTATTCGAGGGAAGAGTTGCTAGCTATGGGACCGCACGATATCGATTCCAGTCTGGACGCGGAAAAAATCATAGGTCTTATCAAAGGGATGCGGACGGACAAACTGCAGGTTTTTGAAACAACTCACACCACCAAAGATGGGAAGGCAGTTCCTGTGGAGATTAAATCCAGTCTGGTGGAGTGTCAGGGGAAACGCGCGATTCTGAGTATTGCGCGAGACATCACCCCGCGTAAGCAGATGGAGCAGGAACTACGGGAGAGTGAAGGGCGATTTCGTAGCTTGGTTGAGACGATGAAGGTTGGATTGAGTGCCGTAGACCGAAACGGTGTACAAACCTATGTCAATGAGCATTTCTGCAATATGCTGGGATACTCGCTGGAAGAGATCATCGGGCGTCCGACCGTTGACTTTTACTACGATGAGGAAGAACGCAAGGAGCAGCTAAAAAGGTTCGCCCAACGAAGGGCAGGCAACCGAGTCGCTTCTACCCTTGAGATTACCTGGAGGACGAAGGAGGGACGGAAGGTTCACACGATTGTATCGCCGACCCCAAGCTTCGATAAAGATGGTCGCTATACAGGCAGCTTTGCCACCATCACCGACATCACCGATCGCAAGCGGATGGAGGAGGAGCTTCGGGAGAGCGAGGAGAGATATAGTCTGCTTTTTGAAAGTGAATCGGATGCCGTTATGGCCTTTGATATTGAGACATTACACTTCGAGCATGCCAACAGGGCCGCCTTGGAGCTTTATGGGTATTCCAAAGAGGAATTGTTCAGGTTACAGGTACCGGATATCTCCGCGGAACCAGAGAAGACCATGGAGATCATAGGAAAGCTCAAGGCCGGAGATCCCGATAGCAAAAGGGTCCAGATGCGGTATCACCGGAAGAACGACGGGACGATTTTCCCAGTTGAGATAACCAACGCGGTATTCATGTCAGGGGGACGCGAGAAGATTATTGGTATGATACGCGACATCACTGAGCGTCTGCAGGCGGAGGAAACCATCAGGAAATTGGCCTACCATGACTCCTTAACAGGTCTCCCTAATCGGGCGCTCTTCGCTGATCGTCTTAATCGTGCCATGGTCCAGGCGCATCGCAACCAGAGAAAGCTTGCCGTGATGTTGCTCGACCTGGATCACTTCAAGGACGTCAATGATACGCTTGGACATGGCGTGGGAGATCAGTTGCTGAGTAGTGTCGGGAAACGCCTGACAGAACTTCTGCGCAAAGAAGATACCGTCTCGCGCATGGGGGGGGACGAATTTTTCCTGTTATTACCAGAGATAGATGGGGTGCAAGATGCGGCTACGATTGCTCAAAAGGTTTTGAAAGCTTTCCAAAAGCCCTTTGTGCTTGATGACCATGAACTCAATATTACCACAAGTATAGGTGTTGCCATATATCCTGATGATGGAGCAGATGTTAAGACCCTGTTGAAGCATGCAGATATTGCTTTGTACCAGGCCAAACAAAAAGGCCGCAATAATTCTCAACACTACACCGCAGCAATGGAGGCGGAACTTCAGGGACAGGTGAGAGTTGGATAAACCTACCATCTTTCTTTACCGTTCAGCTATTGTTCTCGCCGCCTCATTACAACAGACAGGCAAGGCGACGGCGGCTCGAATGCCGAGCTGAGCTACTACTCAGACGACTTGCCGCGCCACCGGCGCGAATCCCGCTTTGCGGGACAAGAGCGGAAATCCGCCTAATCCCCAAATATAAACATTTTTTAGTTACCCGGATTCCGCTCAGCTCGGCAGTAGAGGGATCTCTATCGGAGACCAGAGAGTGAGCCTCATCTCTTTAATTTTTCCAGAGTGACAAAAAAAGTCACTTTTTTGGAGAATATACGCTCTCCTTAAGGTTTATCGTTTCCCCATCATCATAATCTATTGATTTTTAAAGGCTTTTCCTACAAAAAGACTCCCAGGTTTGGCACGGAATCTGCTTAATCTAAATGGGTAAGGGTCGAGCCGTTGCCTGACGTTTTTACGGATAGGGCCCTGAGGGAGTAGATCATGGGAAACGCCGTCACATATCACTTCAATCCTTCATTGCAGGAGGGATATGTCTCAGATCGAAGAGTGATCATTCCCAAACCGGTGGCCTATCATCAATGTTCTAAGGCGATGGGCAAGGTTGGATCATTGTTACCCATTACCATGATCCCGGATATGAGGATAGCAGTATATGGCTCAGTCTGAATCCATCCGTATTCTCTACGTCGAGGATGATCCTGGTTTGGCCCGGCTCGTCCAGAAGCGGTTGCAGCGGGTTGGGTATGTAGTGGATATCGCCTCCGATGGGGAGGAGGGGATCAAAAAGTATGAGGCCGATTCTTATGATCTCATGTTTGTGGATCAAACACTCCCCGTCTATGATGGTTTAGAGGTGATTCGTATCTTGGCCTCTCGGGGCCCATTGCCACCCACCATTATGATCACCGGTACGGGTGATGAACGGGTGGCGGTTGAGGCCATGAAGTTGGGCACGAGCGATTACATCGTCAAGGATACAGGGGCTGGGTATCTTGAGTTGCTCCCCTCTGTTGTTAAAAAGGTGTTGCAGCAGCGACGAGCTGTTGAGGAGAAGCTCCAGGCTGAAGAGGCACTGCGAGCATCCGGAGAGAAATTGGAGAGTCTCCATGAAGTAGCAAGCCGCCTCGCAGCCTGTAGCAAAGAAGAAGAGATATATCATCTGGTCATCGATGCAGCAAAGAAGATTCTCACCTTTTCCTATTGCAGCCTCGGAATTGCAGAAGGGAAGCAGATTGTTACGAAGGTATCCTATCCTCACCCCTTTCCTGATGAAAGCCCAGCGATATCAGTGGATGACGGTCTCACGGGCAAAACCTATAGACAGGGCAAGACGTATGTCCTGAGGGAGATCAGAAAAGCTTCGAAAGCCCAGCCGTCCCGAACAGAATATCTCTCTTTAATCAGTGCCCCTATTGAGGATCTCGGTGTCTTTCAGGTGGCTTCTATCAAGCCCGACGCCTTTACTGAGGAAGACGCTCGGCTGCTTGAGTTGCTGCTCGGCCACACCTCCTCTGCCATAAAACGAATTCGTCTGCAAAATGAGCTCAAAGAACAGGCCATCCATGACCCCCTGACCGGCCTCCATAACCGCTATTACCTTAATAAAGTCCTTGACCAGGAGGTCAAACGCTCAAAAAGATACAACCACTGTATGGCTTTTTTGATGGCCGACGTCAATAGGTTTAAAGAGATCAACGATCGATATGGGCACCACGTGGGGGATGAAGTCCTCCAAGGGATAGCATCTTTGTTGCTCATGGCAGTGAGGGAAAGCGATATCGTAGTCCGTTATGGCGGGGACGAATTTTTAGTTATTTTGCTTGAGACCAATGGAGAGGCGGAGACTATCAAGCAGCGCATCGCCAACAAACTTGCCCTCCGCAATAAGAAAAATGGGTGGTGTGACTTTCCCGTTACGATCTCCATCGGCAGCGCCTACTGGAATCCTCACGGCTCTCAGTCCGTGGACGAAATCATGAACGAAGCAGACAAACTGATGTATGAGGAGAAAAAGAGGCACAACGGCCATGCGACAGGAGGTCATCATGACTAATATCCAAGATGTCACCATCCTTTTGGTAGAAGACGATCCAGGCCACACCCGCCTGATCGAGAAGAATCTGCGTCGGGCGAATATCAAAAACGAGATACACTTCGCCACCAATGGACAGGAGGCCATCGACTACCTGTTTTGCGAAGGGGAGTACGCGCAAAACACACGTACATCGGATCTGCTGGTATTGCTCGACCTCAACCTGCCAGTGCTCGATGGTTACCAGGTGCTCGAGCGCATGAAGATTGATGAACGCACCAAACGCATCCCCGTTGTCATCCTCACCACCACTGACGACCCCCGAGAAGTGAGTAGGTGCTATGAGCTCGGCTGCAACGTCTACATCACCAAACCAGTGGACTATGAACAATTTTCAGGGGCTATCCGCAGTCTTGGCTTGTTCCTCTTGGTGGTGATGATCCCTGATGGGGTGGGGCAGTAGGGTATGGCTCAGTCTGAACCCATCCGTATTCTCTACATCGAGGATGATCCCGGCCTGGCCCGCCTCGTCCAAAAGCGATTGGGCAAGAAGGGCTATACGGTTGATATTGCCTCCGATGGTGAAGAGGGTCTTGCCAAATATCAGGCCGGATCCTATAACCTCCTCTTTGTGGATCAGAGCCTACCCATCCATGATGGACTGGAGGTAATCCGCATCTTGGGTTCCAATGGTTCCCTGCCTCCAACCGTCATGATCACCGGTACCGGTGATGAGCGGGTGGCGGTTGAGGCCATGAAGCTCGGTGCGGGTGACTATATCGTTAAGGATGTGGAGGGGGGATATCTTGAACTGCTCCCCTCAGTTATTGAGAAGATGCTCCAGCAACGGCGCGCTCTCGAAGAGAAGCAGCGGGCGGGAAAAGAACTGCAGGAGAGTGAACAGCGCTATCGAACGCTGGTGGATAATATTGACTTTGGGATTAACCTCATAGATGCCGACCATACTATAGTCATGTCAAACGCCCCGAAAGACAAACATTTTAGCAGATCTGTTGATGACGTAATCGGCAAAAAGTGTTTTCGTGTATTCGAAAAACGGGATACCGTATGCCCGCACTGCCCTGGGGTTCAGGCCATGGCTACTGGCCAATCAGCGGAAGTTGAGATCGAAGGGATAGGCGATGATGGCAATCCTTATTATGTGAGGATTCAAGCTTTTCCATTCTTCGAGGATGATGGCTCGATAACGGGATTTATCGAGATTGCGGAAAACATTACCGAACGCAAGCAAGCAGAGGAGGCTTTGAGAATAAAGGACAATGCTATTTCATCTTCTATTACGGCTATTGCTATCGCTGAATTTGGGGGGAACGTGACTTACGTGAATCCTGAGTTTCTCAAGATGTGGGGCTATGAGGATGAAAGAGAGGTCGTAGGGAAGCTCGCTGTTAATTTCTGGCACAGGAATAAGCAAGCCCGCGAGATAATCAAAACAATGCTCAAGGAACAGAAAGTAGTCGGTGAATTAGTAGCTAAGAGAAAGGATGGTTCCTTGTTCGATATCCAAGTTTCGGCAAGCACCGTTGCCGGCGAGAATGACAAGCCTGTCTGGATGATGGCATCATGTATAGACATCACCGAGCGCAAGCGGTCAGAAGAAGCGTTGCGGGAGAGTGAGGAGCGATATCGAACGCTGGTTGAGAATGTTGATCTTGGGATTAACCTCATAGATTCCAATTATACTATTATGATGGCAAATAATTCACAGAGCAAAAGGTTGAAAAAATCTGTGAGTAAGTTAATCGGGGAAAAATGTTTTCGGGAATTCGCAAAACGTGATGCAGTGTGTCCGCACTGCCCTGGGGTTCAGGCAATGGCTACTGGCCAACCTGCAGAGGCCGAGACTGAGGGGATACCTCACGACCAGAACCGTTCTCAAGTGAGGATTCAGGCATTCCCGGTTTTCGGACATGATGGTACAACGACCGGCTTCATAGAGGTTGCAGAAGATATCACCAAACGCAAGGCGGTGGAACAGGCTTTAGCGGAACATAAAGAGGCCCTGCAAAATAGCTTTTTCGGCACCACTGAAGCCCTTTCCAAGGTTATTGAGGACCGGGACCCGTATACCAGCGGTCATTCCGTCGGTGTGGCCGGGTTCGCCGAGGCCATAGCCCGCGTGATGGGATTTTCTGAAGACCAGATCACCGGGATCTATATTGCCGGTGTCCTCCACGATATCGGCAAGATGGCCGTACC
>CAYWLI010000074.1:0-12346 GCA_964459135.1 uncultured Thermodesulfobacteriota bacterium
TGGCCTCTATCCTGAGGCCGTTGGTGAGCGAGGCGAGGGCCACGATGCTCGCATCTTTTAAGCGACCGAGGATATTGTAAAGGACGATGCTGCCGGCGTTCCAGGCGATCTGCAGCAGGCCTGCCGGCCAGCCCAGGTTGGCTATGGTCTTGATCGAAGCGATTGAGATGGACCACGGACGCTGGTAGAGGGCCCTCCAGCGTGGGAGGGAGAAGAAGATGAAGTTGATGCCCATACTGATGGTCGCTGCAATGGCCGTGGAAAGGGCGATGCCGGGATACCCCAGCCGGGGGAAGGGGGGGATGCCGAATACCAGGGCGAAATCCCCCAGGACATTGATTGCGCTGAACACGAACATGGTCAGGAGGGGCTTTCGCACCTCGCCGCTGGCGCGGAATACGGCATTGGAGATGATGAGAAGGTAGCTCGGTCCCAGGGCGAAGGCGAAGATCCGCAAGAAGGTCTCACCGATTGTCTTGATCTCCGGAGGGAAACCCGCAACAGCGATGATCTCATGAGAAAAGACAAGGCCGGTGATGGTCAGCACCACGGCAACGAGAAACCCGAAAATCAAGGACTGCTTGGCATTCGCCTGTGCCCTGGCGACGTCTCCTGCGCCGATGTTCCTGGAGACCAGGGCTACGGTCCCGATGCTGATGGCATTGGCGACGATGATGAGCAGAAAGTAAAGCTGGTTGATGAACCCGATTGCGGCCTGGACCTGGGGATTGATGAGCCCGGCAACGTAGATATCGGTGAAACCCACCATGAAGTTAAAGAGCATGATGAGGAGCATGGGCCAGGAGAGCTGCCAGATATGGACCCAGAGGTTCCCTGCGGTTAAATCGGTGAAGTGATTTTTTGTGGATGAATCATTCATAGTAGTGAAGAAGGTATGATTATTCTCTTCAATATATTAGGGGCATAACGAGTTTTCAAGGGCAATGCATCTAACCTACTATATTCCCTTGTAAGGTTGTCGTATAATCTTCCGACACTATGATGTTACAACCAGCTCAATTATTGCGCGACCACGTACGCCTCTTGACAGATAATCCTTTACCCGGACCCATCTTAGACCTGGCGTGCGGGGATGGGCGGAACGGGATCTTTCTCGCCAAGCACCATCTGCCGGTGATTTGCTGTGATAACTCGCAGGCAGCACTGGACCGTGCGAGGAAATCAGCGGCGGAACAAGAAGTCACCGTTACCGTGTGGCAGGTTGATTTGGAACAAGAGGGGGTGAATCCTTTACCTGATGATAGCTATGGCGGCGTTCTTGTCTTTCACTATCTGCATCGGCCGCTCATACCTTGCATCAAAAAGGCTCTCAGACCAGGGGGTTTCCTCATCTATGAGACCTTCACGATTGAGCAGCCACATTTTGGCAAACCCCATAATCCCGCCTTTTTGTTGCGGCCGCAGGAGCTGTTCGAATGGTTTAACCAATGGGAGGTACTGCACTACTTCGAAGGTATTAAAGAAGACCCCCAAAGAGCGGTGGCACAAATTATTTGCCGTAATGTGTTATGAAGAAGAAGGGGGGTCGTTATCCAGGCAAGCAGCCGAGCGGACTATGGCTGCTGTTACATCGAACTTTCCCTATCACCTGCGTGGCACTGTTCCCCGTGGAACGATACCGTATGACCCAAAACTGCGGTCAGGAATGCAACAGACTGATCTACCCCCCATCCAGGCTGTGGTGCTCTGTCTTTCGATACCAGGAAGCGGGATCAGTCAAATACTCCTCGGTATCCTTCAGCGAGAGATAATGCTCGTTCTCAATCTTCGCAAGGAGGTCGAAGAACTGCTTTTCTTTGGGATCAGAGACCATATCCCTGAGTTCGGCATAGAACTTCGCCCCCTTTGCCTCAAAATCGATGGCGGTCCGCACCGCCTTCAGGTCATCATCATCTGCTTCCTGTGTTTCATCGATTTTTTTGATGATCCCATTCATGATTTTGTTGACGACGGTCCCTTTCACTTCAAGAGGAAGGGTTTCAGGCCATTGTTCCCCTTTCTTCCACTTCTCGTGAAGCTGTTTGAGGCGCTCGTAGTGTTCCAGCTCCTCATCCGCGATCTTTTGAAACATAAGCTGGCCGAGGGGATGCTTGGTCCGCTCGGCGTTCTTCAGATAGAATTCCCGCTCTTTGGTCTCGTTGTTGAGTGCCACTTCCAGCGCATTCTGTCTGCCCTTTTCCTCCATGACGTACCCTCCTTCTTGTACCCCTATTATTCAAGTACCACGCGATGATACCGTTTCTTGCCAGCCCGCAGGATAATTGCCCCCTCGCGGATGTGCTCTTCGGTGATCACCTCATCGATCCCCGTGAGGCGACTCCCATTGACATATCCCCCACCCTGTGAAATTAATCTCCTTGCCTCACCCTTTGATGCACATAACCCTGTTTCGGCAAAGAGTTCCCAGGCGGTTATCCCTTGCTTAATGCGTTCTTTTTGCAACGAGGTGGTGGGCATGGCATCGAGGTTTCCCTCCTTGTTGCCGAATGCCATACGTGAAGCCTCGCGGGCCTTCTTGGCCTCCGCTTCCCCGTGGGTGATCTTAGTGGCCTCATAGGCCAGGACCTCTTTGGCTTCCCTGAGGTCGGCCCCGGTGAGTTGACCGTATCGTTTGACCTCCTCGAGAGGCAAGAGGGTAAAAAGGGCCAAGAAGCGTTCCACATCACGGTCATCGGTGTTTATCCAATATTGATAGTATTCATAGGGGGAGGTGAGCTCGGGATCCAGCCAGATGGCCCCCTGGGCGGTCTTGCCCATCTTATCTCCTGAGGCGGTGGTGATGAGGGGGAAGACCATACCATACGCCGTGCCACCCTCCACTCTCCTGATGAGATCAGCGCCGGCCACGATGTTGCCCCACTGATCGCTGCCACCCATCTGGAGGTGACACTCATATTCGCGGTAGAGATGCAGGAAGTCGTAGGACTGTAGCAGCATATAGTTGAATTCCACAAAATTCAGCCCGCTCTCCATTCTCGAACGATACGATTCGGCGGTCAACATCCTGTTGACGCTGAAGTGCTTCCCGATGTCCCGGAGGAATTCGATGTAATTGAGGGGAACAAGCCAGTCGGCATTGTTTAAGAGGAGGGCCTTGTCTTCACTGAAATCAAGGTATACGGAGAGTTGTTTTTTTATGCCTTTGGCGTTCTCCGCTACCTCTTCCAAGGTGATGAGCTGCCTCATCTCCGTCTTGCCACTGGGATCGCCGACAAGGACCGTCCCCCCTCCCAGGAGGGGAATGGGGCGGTGTCCCGACCGCTGCATGTGCACCAAAGACATGATGGGAACTAAGCTCCCCACGTGGAAGCTGGAGGCAGTGGGGTCAAAGCCGATATAGCAGGTGATTTTCTTGGAGCCCAGGAGATCACGCAGACCATCTTCGTCAGTAACCCCGTCGATAAACCCTCTCTCTTTTAAAGTATCATAGATATTTTTCACTGCTTTTCTTATTCCAGACCCATTTTAACCCTGCGGATTTCCGTACTGAGACCGGTCCCCTCATCCACTTCGACGATTGCCCCTTGGAGTTCCATCCTCCCAGAGGCAGGCTCAAATTTGTTCGGCAGCATGGTGAGAAATCTCTCCAGGGCAATCTCCTTCTTGATCCCGATCACGGAGTCGCTGGGGCCGGTCATCCCCACGTCGGTGATGTAGGCCGTCCCTTCGGGTAACACCCGCTCATCGGCCGTCTGGACGTGGGTATGGGTTCCTACAACGGCACTGACCTCCCCGTCGAGGAACCACCCGAGGGCCATCTTCTCGGAAGTAGCCTCTGCATGAAAGTCGACAATGATCACCTTTGTCTCCCTCCGCAAAACGGAGATGTGCTCCTCGGCCGTTTTAAAAGGAGACTCCAGGGCCCGCATGAAGACCCGCCCTTCCAGGTTTAAGACGCCAACCTTCGTTCCATTCGCCGTCGTATATATTCCGCTCCCCCTCCCTGGCGCGCCAGGGGGATAGTTGGCAGGCCGCAGGAGGCGAGGCTCCCCGTCAAGGAAAGGGATCAACTCCTTTTTTCTCCAGATGTGGTTCCCTGAGGTAATGCAATTGACCCCCATATCGAGCAACATCTCGGCATGCGGGGGGGTGATCCCCATACCCCCCGAGGCATTTTCTCCGTTGGCGATGATAAAGTCGACTCCCTCATCCATAAGTTTGGGAAGGAGTTCCACTACAGCTCGCCGACCGCCTTTTCCTACCACATCTCCGACAACGAGTATCCTCACCCTTTTCTCTCTTTCTATTTTGCGTACTCCACCGCCCGTGTCTCTCTGATGACGGTCACCTTGATCTGCCCAGGATAGTTCAGCTCTTTTTCAATCTTACGGGCGATGTCCTGCGAAAGCATTACAGATTCTTCTTCAGAGATCTGCTCATTTTGGACGATAATGCGCACCTCTCTGCCTGCCTGAATGGCATAAGACTTCTCGACGCCTGAGAAGGAGTTGGCGACCTTCTCGAGATCCTCGAGGCGCTTGACATAGGTCTCAAACATCTCCCTCCGAGCACCGGGGCGGGCACCGGAAAGGGCGTCGGCCGCCTGGACCAAGACCGCTAAGATGTTCTTGAAATCTGCCTCGTCGTGATGAGCTGCAATAGCATCTACCACCTCTTGAGATTCTCCATATTTCTTGGCCAGATCAGCACCGATGGCCGCGTGTGCCCCTTCCACCTCATGATCCATTGCCTTGCCGATATCGTGAAGGAGCCCAGCCCTTCTGGCCTGTTTCACGTCGAGATTCAATTCGGAGGCCATGATCCCCGAAAGAAAGGCCACTTCTAAAGAGTGTTGGTAGACGTTTTGAGCAAAGCTCGTCCTGTACTTCAACTTACCGATCAACTTGATCAAGTCGGCATGTAAACCATGCACGCCGACGTCGAAGGTGGCCTGTTCCCCTGCCTCCTTTATGCCGGCCTCAATTTCCTGTTCTACCTTCGCAACGATCTCCTCTATCCGGGCAGGGTGGATTCTCCCGTCGCTGATCAACCGCTCAAGGGCTGTCCTGGCAATCTCGCGTCTGACAGGGTTAAATCCTGAGATGATCACCGCTTCAGGGGTGTCATCGATGATTAAATCCACCCCTGTAGCCGCCTCTAAGGCTCGAATATTCCTCCCTTCCCTTCCGATTATCCTCCCCTTCATTTCCTCGTTGGGGAGATTGACCAAGGAAACCGTCTTCTCCATGACGTACTCACCCGCATATCGCTGTACGGCCAGGCTGATGATCTCTTTTGCTTTTTTGGCCGCCTGCTCTTTCAGCTCGTCCTCGATACCCTTTATTCTTTTAGCAGCATCATGGCGCGCTTCGTTTTCCATCCTCTCCAGCAATAACTTCTTGGCCTCTTCAGAGGTAATCTTGGCGACCTTCTCCAGCCTGGTCTTTTCCTCCGCGAGCAACGCCTGATACTTTTTGTCTTGTTCCTTTACCGCTTTTTCCTGTTCTGTAAGGGTCTCCTCTTTCTTATTAATCTCAATCTCTTTGGAATCCAAAATATCCACTTTTTTGTCGATATTTTCCTCTCTCTGTAGGAGCCTCTTTTCAAGTCTTTGTAGTTCAGTCCTCTTATCGGCCATCTCCTTGTCAAAGTCGGCCTTGGTCTGATAGAGGGTGTCTTTGGCCTGGAGTTGGGCCTCCTTTTCCACCATCTCAGCCTTCTTTTTGGCCTCTGCTATGGTTTTCTCGGCGGCTTGCTCAGCCGACTCCAATCGAGCCTCTCCCAACTTGTTACGTAAAAAAAACCCAACCGCTAAACCTGCCCCGCAGGCGACGAATAGGACTAAAACAAACACTACGGCAGAAATCTGCATACAGCACCTCCTTACTGGTATTCAACACGCACTATGGGGCTTATCTGAGACGTGAAAGGGGTGGGTTTAAGAAAGCGTTACCGCTTTATCGGTTCAGGAAAGGACCTCCTGTGACTGACGGTGCTGCTTGCAATCACTGTTGTGAGGTTGCTTCGACCTGCCAGCAATTTCCCGCACCTCGGCAAACCACTTTATTTCTTCAAAGACCCGGAGGCCTTTTTGGGGAAAGCTAAGCCACACGATATGTCTCACCCACTCACCTTTCTCTTGTTCCCTTGTTGCCCCATTTTTAACGCTATGAATTCATCTAATCGATCGGTCTTTTCCTCTATTCGCTGCAGAAGTTCTTCGGCATTTCCCTTTTCCTGCAGATAATCTTGGGCGATATTCAAGGCTGTGAGAATAGCTATATGGAGGCTGTCAACCGATTTGGTCCCCTGTGCAACCTCTCGCATTTTGCCATCAACATATGCAGCCACGTGCTTCACCTGCTCCTCTGGGAAGTCACTCTTCACCTGATACCGGTGTCCGAAGATCTCAACTTCAATACTCCGCTTCTCCATCGCTGATCCCCATCTGTTAATCGTGAGGGTCGTTGTTACTCTAAGGGGATCCCCTCCAGCCTCTCTATCAGCCGTTCTATCCTTGCGCGAACTTCCGACCGCTCATTCTTCAGGGTGGTTACCTCTTTCCTCAACTTCTCAACTTCCTCTTCGTTTACGTGCATCTGCGAGATTAGTTTCTCTCTTTCCTCCTTTAATGTGGTATATCCTTCCAGTATCTTATTGAGTTTCTCTTCTAAGACCGCAAACTGTACAATTTCATTTTCTTTTTCCATAAGTTACGATGATTTTAGACCCCTTTCGGTGTAAAGTCAAGCTCCTCCGCTCAATGCCCCTTTGGACTACCGATTCATCAGATAGCTCTCGATGAAGAGGTCGATATCGCCATCTAAAACACTGTCCGCATCGCCCTTTTCCACACCAGTTCGGTGGTCCTTGACGAGCCGATAGGGATGGAGGGTATACGAGCGTATTTGATTCCCCCAGGCAATTTCCTTTTTGCCCTTGTGGATCTCTTCCATCTTCTGTGCCCGCTTGTGCATCTCCAGCTCATAGAGGCGCGCCCTAAGGATCTTCATGGCCGTGGCCCTGTTTTTGTGCTGAGAGCGTTCATTTTGGCACTGGACCACGATGCCGGTGGGGAGATGGGTGATTCGGACGGCGGAATCGGTCGTGTTCACATGCTGTCCGCCGGCCCCACTGGACCTGAAGGTATCAATTCTGAGGTCAGCCTCGTCAATATCAATAAGCACATCGTCGGGAGTTTCCGGGTATACAGATACCGAGGCAAAGGAGGTATGCCGCCTTTTGCCTGCGTCAAAGGGGGAAATCCGCACGAGACGATGTATCCCTGCCTCGGCCTTCAGATTGCCGTAGGCGTACTCCCCTTTGACGATGATCGTTACGTTCTTAAGCCCCGCCTCTTCTCCCGCGAGGATATCGACTATCTCGGCGGCAAAACTCCTGCGCTCAGCCCATCGCAGATACATGCGCAACAACATCTCGGCCCAATCCTGGGCCTCGGTACCGCCGGCACCGGCATTGATGCTGAGGATGCCATTCCGACGATCGTCGCTGTTATCAAACATCCGCTCCAGTTCGAGGGAGTTGAGCCTTTGTTCAGTTGTGGCTAGTCTTTCTGCCGCCTCTCCCGCCTCTCCCCCATCCTCTACCTCGGCGATCTCCAAGAGGATCTCGATCTCCTCCAGCTCCTTGCTCAGATCTTTCCACGCGCCGACGACTCGGAGCAGATTCCCCTTTTCCTTCAGGAGTACCTGGGCCTTTTGCTGATCCTCCCAAAAACCAGATGCTCCTTCCAGCTTCTCGATCTCCTTTACCCGCTTCCCCTTCTCATCGAGGTCAAAGATACCCCCGCAGGCTCTCCAGACGTTCTGTGTATTCACGGTATCTCTTCTTCAATTCTTCCATCATCTTCCTCCACTCTGCAATGATTGCTTGCGACGATATACCTGCTGGTATCTTGTGACGCCCCCTTGATCATCATATTGCCACCCGTGATCCAGAGGTTGCTTTCCATATATTAATGCTCTTGAAGATTTTTTACAACTGATCCCTGAACAAGGAAGAGGAGGGCGAGAGGAGTCAAATTGACAACGAGAGCAGGGAGTTTTACTATAATAATGCAAAGAAAGGAATAAGATGCGTAAAGTAAAGGCCCACGAGGCCATCGGCATGGTATTGGGGCATGATGTCACCAGGATCGTTCCCGGTGAATTTAAGGGGGCGGTGTTCAAAAAGGGTCACATCATTCAGGAGGAAGATATCCCGGTTCTCCTCGACACGGGGAACGACGAGATATACGTACTGGAGCTGCACGCGGGAGAGCTGCATGAAGATGATGCAGGGATGCGACTTGCCGAGGCCGTGGCAGGTCCGGGCATAGCTTTTGAGCCCCCTGAGGAGGGGAAGGTCCCCTTAGAGGCTCGATGGAAGGGGGTACTGCACATTGATGTCCCCCTCTTGACGTGGATCAACTCCCAAGGTGCGATCATCGTCTCAACCCTCCACAATCACACCCCCTGTCAGGAAGGACAGATGGTGGCAGCCACGAGGGTGATCCCCCTGACCATTGCAGAGGAAAAGATCAAGGCGGTAGAGGATACATGCCAGGGGCAGGGGATGATCGATATCCTTCCGTATCGATTGACAAAGATCGGCGTGGTGGTGACCGGGAATGAGGTCTATCATGGGCGGATCAAGGACAGCTTTGACCAGATGGTAGGGGGGAAGATCAGAGATTACGGGGCCAGCGTGGTGGAGAAAGTCCTCGCCCCTGATGATGCCGAGCAGATCGCTCAGGCCGTAATAAAGGTAAAGGATCAAGGGGCGGAGGTGATCATCACTACGGGCGGGCTCTCCATCGATCCGGGGGATGTAACGCGGATGGGGATCAAGCAGTCCGGCGCCGAGATTATCTCCTATGGCTCACCGGTTCTCCCCGGGGCCATGTTCCTCTATGCCCTCCTCGATGGGGTCCCCCTCCTGGGTTTGCCGGCCTGTGTCTTTTACTCCAAGACCACCATCTTTGACCTCATCTTCCCCCGCGTATTGGTCGGCGAGACCATTACGCGCGAGGGGATCATCCAGTTGGGGCATGGCGGACTGTGCCTGGATTGTGAGGTCTGCCGCTTCCCCATCTGCCCGTTCGGCAAAGGAGCATAATGGATAACACAATTAACCTTAATAATCTGTGCGTGATGATCCGGGGAGGGGGTGAGATGGCCAGTGGGGTGGCCCACCGGCTCTTTCGCGCCCACCTCAAGGTCGTCATGACTGAGATCCCTCAACCTCTCTGTGTGCGGAGGACCGTATCGTTGTGCGAGGCCCTGTTTGATGAGGCACAGGAGGTAGAAGGGGTTACTGCTTGTCGTGTCTCCTCTCCAAAGGAAGTTTCTTCCATTTGGGATGAGGGAATGATCCCGCTGCTCATCGATCCCGAAGGGCTCTCCCGTGATGCTCTCAAGCCCTCTGTGATCGTGGATGCTATCCTGGCAAAGAAGAACATCGGTACCCATACGGGAGATGCTCCCCTGGTCATTGGTTTGGGGCCGGGCTTCTGGGCCGGCAAAGATGTCGATGTGGTCATCGAGACCAACCGGGGGCATGATCTTGGGAGGGTCATCTATGACGGGCCGGCCGAGTCGGACACCGGCGTGCCCGGCGATATCGCCGGAGTCGGCACCCAACGGGTGCTGCGGGCACCGCGCGATGGGGCCTTTCGTCCGGTGAAGGGGATCGGTGAAATGGTTGAGGAGGGTGAGACTGTTGCGTGGGTCGAAGACGAGCCGGTTAGAGCGACCATCTCCGGGGTGCTTAGGGGGCTGCTGCGGGAAGGGACGTCGGTACAGAAGGGATTGAAGTCAGGTGATGTAGACCCCAGAGGGAAGCGGGAAAACTGCTTTACTATTTCGGACAAGGCTCGGGCTATCGGGGGAGCCGTTCTAGAGGCCATCCTCGCCCACTTCAATCACTGATCTATGGATCCACTTCTCATCGAGAAGATCAACAGGCTCTGGGAGCCTATTTATCCCCCCCTCTCCCGCTTTGTCTTAGACCTTTTTGGCAGCAAGGAGGGGGATGTGCTGGAACTGGGCCCCTTTTCCGGGGGGATTGCCAGGGAAATCCTCTCCTTCTCATCAGAATTTAGGGTTGTTGTCGCTGATACATCGTCCGGCATTTTTGATGAGCTTCAAGCGGAGATCAGCGAAACTCCTCTCGCACAGCGGATGATGATCGCCTCCTCTCCCCTCTCTCCGCTGAGCTTTCTGGACACAAGCTTCGACCTCGTGGTCTGCCGCGGGGCCTTCTTTTTTCTCACCTCCGGTATCTTGCAAGAGATCTACCGGGTGCTCAGACCTGGCGGCTGTGCTATTGTGGGAGGGGGGTATGGACCAGTTACCCCCCAGGCCGTCATTGAGGAAATAGCTGAGGAATCAAAGCAGTTAAACCTCTTGTTGGGGAAACAGTGGATGGGACAAGAGGATCTCTCTCAGATGATCCAGGAGGCATCCCTGCAAGAAGATGCAGAGATATCCACTGAGGGTGGGTTATGGGTGATGCTGAGGCGGGGGGGTGACAGCGAGAAGACCCAACAGTTAGCCGATGCCCTCACCCTCTCGCTCGAATCACACGAAATCATTGCCCTGACAGGGGGAGGGGGGAAGACGGCCCTGCTCTTCGCCCTGGCCAAGGAACTCCAGCAGAGAGGCTCTAAGGTCATAACGACCACCACCACGAAGATATTCGAGCCCGATCACGAGCAGGCCCCTTCCTTGGTAATAGAAGCGGATCAGGAAAAAGCCATGGCTTCGGTTAAAGTAGAGCTCTTGCGCAACGGCCATGTCACCTTCGCTGCGCACAGATTCCCCGAGGGGAAGATCGGTGGGGTAGCCCCTCAACTCATCGGGAGGATGGCTCAGGAGCTATCCGTTGATTATATCATTGTTGAAGCCGACGGGGCACTAAGGCTTCCCCTCAAGGCGCCGGGAGACCAAGAGCCAGTTATTCCCTCAGCCACCACCCTTTTGATCCCCATCGTCGGGATTGATGCCGTGGGGAAACCCCTGAATGAGGAGATAGCCTTCCGCCCTGAGCGCATCGCCGAGCTGACAGGAACAAAGCTTGGAGACCCCATCACCCCTCATCTCATCGCATCGCTGATCGTCCATCCCCAGGGGCTTTGCAAGGGGGTCCCACCGGAGGCGCGGATCATACCTTTTATTAATAAGGTAGAGACCACGGAAGGGCTTCATGGGGCACGGGAGGTCGCACAAGAGGTTTTAGAGAAGGGGGATGAGATCGACAGTGTCGTGTTGGGGAGACTCTTTTTCCACCATCCGATAGTAGAGATCATGGAGAGGAGAAACTGACGTGAAAAGGCTCTATCAAGAGATCCTACAACTCCTGACCCATGGTGAAAAAGCTGTTCTGGCAACAGTGATCCAGCAGTCGGGATCTGCCCCCCGCAAGGGGGGTGCCCAGATGGTGATCAGGGAGGATGGATCATTCGTGGGGAGCATAGGAGGCGGACGCCTCGAGGGTGATGTTTTATCAGAGGCCCGTTCGGTCATGACCGGGGAAAAGGGGGAAACTCTTGATTTTCATTTAACGGGCACAGAGGTGGCTGAGACCGAGATGATCTGCGGCGGAGATGTCACGGTCTTTCTAGAGCCCCTTGCTCCCGAACTCCGAGATCTCTATGCCCAGTTGCTTGAGCTGCACAAGCGGGGTGAGGAGGCAGTCCTGGCTACTGTGATCAGTGAAGAACCCATACAGGAGGGGCTGGTACTAAAGGGTTTGATCAATGCCCAAGGGAAATCCCTCGGTCCCCTCGCACTGGACCACAAGGCCCTGCAAGCGGCCCAAGCAGTCATCAAGGGGAAAAAGGTCCGGCTTATTCCCTATGATAAGGGCAGACTCTATCTGGAGCCAATCTTCTCGGAGCCCACACTCTACATCTTCGGGGCAGGGCACATATCCCGCTATATCGCACCCGTGGCCCAGATGGTGGGGTTTCAGGTCATCGTGGTAGACGACCGCGCGGAGTTTGCCAGCCGAGAACATTTCCCCCAGGCGGACGAGATATGGGTAGAGGAGTTCGAGCAGGTCGGAGCGAAGATCGAGCCTGATGAGCAGACCTATATGGTGATCGTCACCCGGGGGCACATGTACGACTACACGGTCTTGAAGCAGGTCTTACCCATGGAATGCCGCTATATCGGGATGATCGGAAGTATCCGGAAACGCAATATGATCTATAAGAAGCTTCTGGAGGAGGGACATTCACAGGAGGAACTTGACCGGATTCATGCCCCTATTGGCCTCGCGATCAATGCGGAGACCCCCGAGGAGATCGCCGTGAGCATCGTCGCCGAGCTGATCCAGGTGAGGGGGGAGGGGAGACCCGCTCACGAGAAGGAGTGGGAGGTAT
>CAYWLI010000075.1:0-12323 GCA_964459135.1 uncultured Thermodesulfobacteriota bacterium
CCGGGTAAAAACGATTTATCAAGAACGATATGCGCACCCTGACTGGGTCTGATCATCGCCTTTGTCTCCGGGTCATCCATCCTCCGTATAGAATCGGCGAACACGCCGGTTGCATTAATGACAACCCTGGCCCTGAGCTCATAGTCGTTACCCCTCTCCATATCGTGAGCCACCACACCCCGTATGCGATCATGATCCTTGATAAGGGAGTTGACCCGCATATAGTTGAGCACGGTCGCCCCCTGTTCCGCCGCCGTCTGGGCCATATTGACAACCAGGCGTGCATCGTCAAACTGTCCATCGTAGTATATCACCCCACCGCGAAGTCCTCGTGTTTCAACAGTCGGGATGTGTCGGAGCGTATCCTTTTTAGATAACATTTGCGAAGGCCCAAATCCGTGTTTCCCGGCAAGGAGATCATACAGCTTGAGCCCGATCCCGTAGAACGGTCCTTCCCACGAGTCATAGGTGGGTACGATAAAGGGAAGATTGCCGACCAGATGGGGGGCGTTTTTGAGAAGCAGACCCCGCTCTTTAAGAGCCTCCAGGACAAGCGAGAAGTTTCCCTGCTGGAGATAGCGCACCCCTCCGTGGATCAACTTTGTACTTCGGCTCGATGTCCCCTGTGCAAAGTCCCCCTGCTCAAGAAGAAGCGTATGGTAGCCCCTTGAGGCTGCATCGATGGCACAGCCCACTCCAGTCGCACCCCCCCCTATAATGATACAATCCCATACCTGCGAGGGATCCTTAATTCTTGTAAGCATGTGATCGCGGTTCATCGCCGATAGCTTAGCTTCTTTTCTCCTTTATCTGTAAAACGTTATGTGCCTTTCTTGTTCCCAGTATCTGATTTATCGTGTCCACAAACAAACCCGTACTCTAGGGCTGCTTTACACGAGAACATCGCGAAGCACCCGGGCTCCAATGATCAATGCGTCCCTTCGCACCACATTTCTTCGGATGGTAGAGTAACCCGCATCGCCATTCGGAATTCCGGTACCTTTGGCTTCTGAATAATAAAAAACAACAAAAAAACCCTGATAGACGCGACTTCCAACAAAAGAAGACTGGTCTATCAGGGCTTTCTCCTTTTATCTCAAGCCCTGCTTGGAACCGTACATTCCGCCTGATTTTATTATAACCGGCAGCGTCCCTTTGTCAAGAGATAATTCGTTTGGTATTTCGGGATTTCGAGATGCACAAAGAGGCGTTGAAGACTGATTGCTTGATAAGTTCTAGGGGAGGTTTTTTTACCTCTGTACCGAGAATTTAAAGAGGCGGGATGATGTGGTAGATATCCCGACCGCCCCGGAGGCAAGAATCTCCCGGACCTCCTCTTCCCGTGTAATCAGGCCTCCGGCTATCACAGGGATTGTGGTTTTTGCCCTGATTCTTTTCATGATCTTGGGGAGAATCAGACCGGGAAGGACCTCTACGGCGTCAGGCTTGGACTTTTCTATGACGCTGAGTCCCCCTGAAAGAGATCCCGAATCCAAGACGAATATCCTCTGAATTGAGATCAATCCTTCTCTTTGAGCACTTTGTATGAGATTGCTGCGCGTCGTAATGATCCCATTTACCCGGCTCTCACGAGCTAAGAAATGGATTCCCGGGGCATCTTTCCCGATGCCCTTTATAAGATCGATATCGATAAGGACCAACTTACCATATCCACTCGCTTGCTCAACGATGGCGGGAAGATCGAATATGGTTCCACCTAAAACAAAAAGGACATCTGTATTATTGAGGTCCTGAATGTGCAGGTTTTCTATATTCCTGAAAGCCGCTATGATCGGCCTTTTTTGCAGAGATGTCAATAAATCCAATAGCAGTCTCCTTTCGGCATCTCTAGAATAATTCCTCGGGCATTTCGAACGACCTTTCTTACTACCTGAATAATCATCGTCCTGCTCCGCGGATGCATGAGGGACCCTTTGTCTTATCCAATCTCGGTTAGCACACCAAAGATCTTTGAATTGAAAATCCTCTCACCGGGCTCAAATCTGTAACCATCTGTTTAAATCTGAACGACCCTTTTGTCAAGAGATACTTTCAAACGGAAAATATTTTGAGGGATTCAAACCCCAAGATCAAGGGTTTGCTGATTGACAAATATGTATGCAGAATGTATGAATAAATAAAACAAGGAGTTATGTGCTGTGCTTCGCACAACCAGCTACAATGACTAGTGGAGAATGAACAGTGGCCAACTATGTAGGCGCCTTGGATCAGGGCACGACCAGCACCCGGTTTATCATCTTTGACAATCGTGGCCAAATCGTCAGTGCTGACCAGAAAGAACATAGACAGATCTACCCGAAGCCGGGCTGGGTGGAACATGACCCCCTGGAAATCTGGCAGAATACGCAGGAGGTAATCCGCGGCGCGCTGGCCAAAGGGCAAATCTCCGGATCGGAGCTTGCAGCCATCGGCATTACCAATCAGCGGGAAACCACCGTGATCTGGGACCGAAAGACGGGAAAGCCTTTCACCAATGCCATTGTGTGGCAATGCACCCGCACACATGAGATTTGCAGGGAGCTCTCCCAAGAAGGAGGTCTGGACAGGTTCCGGGATAAGACCGGCCTGCCCATCGCCACCTATTTCTCGGGGCCGAAGATCAAGTGGATTTTGGGTAATGTCCCGGAGGCGCGTAAAGCGGTACACAAAGGGGATGCCTTGTTCGGTACCATGGATACGTGGGTCATCTGGTGGCTCACCGGTGGGCCGAAGGGTGGTGCTCATGTCACTGATGTAACCAATGCCAGCCGCACCATGCTCATGAACCTGCATTCGCTGCAATGGGATCGTGATATTTTGGAGATTATGGGGATCCCGCGACATATCCTGCCAAAGATAGTAGCCTCAAGCGATCACAACCCTTGGGGATTAACACCCGAGAACGGCCCCGTGAATGCCCGTATCCCTGTCTGCGGGGCACTGGGCGATCAGCAGGCGGCCCTGGTAGGCCAAACGTGCTTTGAAATAGGAGAAGCGAAAAGCACGTACGGCACCGGATGCTTTCTCCTGCTCAATACCGGTACCACGCCGACTGCATCAACGCAAGGCCTAATTACCACCGTGGCCTACCAGGCAAGCGGCCAGCCGGCGATGTACTGCCTCGAAGGGTCCATCGCCATTGCCGGCGCCCTAGTGCAGTGGCTGCGTGACAATCTGGGGTTGATAAAAGAGTCACGGGAAATCGAGGCGTTGGCCCTCACGGTGGAGGATAACGGTGGTATCTATTTTGTTCCCGCCTTTTCCGGTCTCTTTGCTCCTTACTGGCGTTCCGATGCACGCGGGGCAATCGTCGGGCTGACCCGATACGTCAACAAAGGTCACCTGGCCCGGGCGGTGTTGGAGGCCAACGCCTATCAGACGCGTGATATCGTCGAGGCCATGGACAAAGACGCCGGTATCAAGCTCAGCAGACTTAAGGTTGATGGGGGCATGGTGCATAACGACCTTCTCATGCATTTTTTGGCGGACACGCTGAACGTGCCGGTCATCCGGCCCAAGATTACAGAAACCACTGCCCTGGGGGCGGCCTATGCAGCCGGGCTGGCAGTTGGTTTCTGGTCCGATCTTGAACAACTTTGTGAAAACTGGGCCGAGGACTACACGTGGACCCCGACGATGGCACCGGAGATCAGGGAGAAGGGTTACCGGGGCTGGAAAAAGGCCGTGGAGAGGACCCTCAACTGGGTGGATGAGGCGGGGTCTTAAACAATGGCCGGTTGAGCGCTGTGTTGAAGCGAAATTAACCGTCTTAAATTTAATCCTTGACATAAAAGCCTCACTTCTATATAGCTAGTCTGACAAAAAATAGTCTTTGCCATTGCAGTGTCTCTGGGTAAGAGAATAACGAGAAAGCCCTGAGAGACGACTTTCGCATGAGAGGAGAGGTCGTATCTATCAGGGCTTTTTTTATAGTTACAGGATTTTCATGAACGATAAGGTAGACCTTGATGAGGCCAGGGTACAGGAAGGCTGTTGAAGGGCCCTTCTAACGAAAGGCAAAGGAGAAACTGCTAACGATTCGGAAAGAAGGCAACTTAATGATAAAGGAGGTAAAAAACGCGCATAAAGTCGTCATCCACTTTGTTGTGAGTAGGAGAATCATTATTTTTAAGCTCACTAAAAAAGGAGGACAGCTATGGGGAAAAAGAATATACGAAAACAGGTCTACTGGCTCATTGCATGCGTAGTGATCATTGCCTTTTCATCCATCATGGGCTATCTTGTCAAGCACGACTTTGGCAAGGTCGATGTCCAGTTTGTGAGGATTATGGACGATTCCGGGATGACGGTTGCCGCTAAAATCTACCGCCATAAAACCATCACTCCGGAAAACAAGGCGCCGGGCGTCCTCGTCATTCCCGGCTATCAGAACGATAAGGACGCCGAGAGTTCATTCGCCATCGAGCTCTCACGGCGCGGGTTCGTAGTCCTGGCCATGGATTTCCTGGGGCACGGTGATTCGGGTGGGCATGCCGAAGCAGCCCGGTTCGTGCATGGCGACCCCAAGGATCCCTATACCCTCGGCGCAAACTCCGCCTATCAGTACCTTAAAACCCTGCCCTTCGTCGATGCCGATAACCTGGGCATTATGGGGCACTCCATGGGCGCCATCGATGCGCAGAAAGTGGCCGCCATGAACCCGGATGTTAAGGCCATTAATCCTTATTGCAGCTTGCCTCTCGGCATTCCCTTTCTGAAGAACGTCCTCTTTACCCTCGACCGCTATGAGGAATTCAATATCTTCCGCAATATGCAGCTACGCACCGAGGACCTTCATAAAAACGCTGACCTGGCGAAAAGTCTCCAGATGCCCACCCCTTTCCAGTGGGATACCACCTATGGCAGTTTCGCGGATGGGACGGCCCGGAGAGTGGCCTACGTCAATATGGAACATCATTTCACCACCCTTACCAAGAAAGCGGTGGCTGAAGACGTGGACTGGATGCGGATGGCCCTCAAAGGCGGTCAGAAGGATGCCTTATGGATCGACCCGAACCATCAGATATTTATGTGGTATGAGATCTTCGGCTTGATAGCGTTCCTGGTTACCATGCTCTCTCTCATCCCGCTGACGAACATCCTGCTGACGACCAATTTCTTCAGCCCCGTCGCCCAGCCGGTGCCCGACCGGTATGTGGCCAAGACCGGTACATGGTGGCTCTTCGCTACTATCAATACCTTGATTGGCGCCATCCTCTTTCTGCCCCTGACCGCGTGGGTCTTCCCGTTCGACCGTCTCCAGAAAGCAATACCATTTATGCAGCTGCAGATAGGAAACGGCGTGGCGCTCTGGTTCGTGGCGAGTTCTGCCGTGTTCCTTATCCTGTTCTTGATCTGGTACTACACCTCGGCCAGGAAGGCCAGCGTGACCATGTACGACATGGGTGTCTCCTTTGGCAAGAAGAAAACGTCGTTCGGCTGGACGATCCTCGGCAAGACCGTGCTTCTGGCCGCGATCATGTTCGCCTTCATGTACGTGCTGGAAGGCATCTTCCAGCTCATGCTGGGGCAGGAGTTCCGCTTCTATATGCCCTTCATGCGTCAGTTCAGCAGCGGCCTGCGCCTTGGCCTGTTCTGGATCTATCTTGTTCCGGCGCTGATATTCTTCTTGTTAATCGGCGGCGTCTTCCTTTTCGGACAGCTTCACCAACGAGAGTACAGCAGTCCGGCCAAGACGCAATGGATGTGGTGGCTCAAGATACTCTACCCCGCCCTGGCGGGCCTCTTCCTTATCTGGGCCTTCCAGTATCTTCCGATGTATTTCGGCGGGGCTGGTTACGGCTTTGAGATCGTCGGGCTGCCTCAGTGGAGTGGTATGTGGCCGTTGATACTTCAGGTGTACATCCCCCTGTTCGCCTTCTTGCTCTTCCTGCTCACCTGGTTTTATCGGCGCACCGGGAAGATCTATTTGGGGGCTCTAATGATTTCCAGCATGTGGATCTGGTGGGCGGCGGCCGGCTCGATAGTCAACGCCGGTTAGGAGATCGCTATAGCGAACGTTAACTGTCTTTAAAACAAAGGGATAAAAACCTAGATCCTGATTGCGGGGCGGCATTCAATTATCACCTGATGCCGCCCCGGACTTCTTATTACGAATGAGAACGCACTCACCAGACTCTATTTTTAAAATACCTTTTCTTTCCACTATACTTGCCATGTGTTATAGTGCATCTATGTCCAGACTGATCCCAAAGGTCTCGCGACCTTCGGTACAGGTGAGCTTTTCGTTACCCTGGCAAACCAGGTAAATCAGATTCGGAAGGTTCTGGATTTTTTTCAAAAGACCCCCGAAAATCGTTGTGAGGTTATTATGAATGAGAATATCGATTCGAAAAACAACCCTTTTTCATATGGATGGATCATCGTCATCGTATCGTTAATCCTGCTGGCCGGTTCTTTCGGAACCCAACTCTGCTTTGGTGTTTTTCTCAAACCACTGAGTGAAGAATTCGGCTGGACCCGAGCTGCTACCGCGGGAGCAATGTCAGTGGTAATGGGAATTGCAGGATTGATCGGTATACTCACAGGAAAGTTAACCGATAAGTACAACGTAAGAATAATTATTACCATCGGAGTGCTGATCGGCGGACTGTCTTATCTACTACTAGCAAACATGCACGCTCTGTGGCATTTATACTTGTATTTTGGACTGGGTGCAGGGATCTGCATAGGCAGCACCTATACACCTGTTAACGCCACTATTTCCAAATGGTTTGTCCAAAAAAGAGCGCTCGCCCTGGGTACAGCGCTCTTGGGCATTACCATTGGGCAGATGGTACTGTCACCGATAACCGCATACATCATAACTGAGCACGGATGGCGAGCTGCTTACCTCGTGCTTTCAATGGTCGTGTTTGTTACCGCCATACCGGCTGTGATTTTAATCGGTAAGACTCCCCCGGTTCCTGCACACACTAAATCCTCACAAAAAGGAATTTCAAAATCCGGACAGTATGCACAATCGCAGGGATTCTCCGCGGCAGAAGCCTCCAAAACAGCACCTTTCTGGATGCTGATGATAACCGGCTTTGTTCTCAGCGCCGGATTCTATTTTGTGGCCTCCCATATAGTTCCCTATGCTACTGATATCGGGATATCGGTTACCGCAGCCGCTTTGATCCTCACAATGACCGGCATCGGCGGGATTGCGGGAACACTGCTCGCATGGTCGATCACGGTTAAACTCGGTAATAAATACGCATTGCTCGTTCTTATCGCCGGTGAAGCCCTGGCAATGTTTTTATTCATCTTCACTCACAGTACCTGGTCTTTTTACGCCGTTGCTATTGTTTTCGGTTTTAGTTTCGGGGCGGCCAGCCCGGTGCGCATGGCGATGATCCCCCCCTTGTTCGGATTGAAATCAATCGGAATAATACTTGGACTTGCCACGTTTGCGTGGTCAGTCGGCGGCATCGCAGGCCCCTTCCTGTCAGGCTATATTTTTGACGTGAGCCGAAGTTATGATAAAGCCTTCGTTTCCGGTGGAATGCTCTTACTTATTGGTGTGTTAACCGTTTACTTCTTTGGAAGCCACAGGACAACGTAGAATTGGAAATGTTGTTAATTAGCTTGACAAAATAGCTGAGGGGGGGGTAAGGACATCAAAAAATTCAGACCGCCTTGTCCTTACTTCTAACGGTATGAAGCTCTGTGTTGGTCCGGTGATCATTGAGGTCCTGCCGGATGGAGGCAGTATCTGACTTGAGATCCTGAAGATCATCTTTTACTGTCACCATATCTGATTTGAGGTCTTGCATATCTTTCTTCGTTGTCCCCACATCAGATTTTAGATCCTGAACATCCTTCTTTACCGTTACCATATCGGCTTGCAAGTCAAGGATATCCTTTCTGAATTCCTTATGTTCCCGCCTGTTTTCATCCCTGAATTGATCAAGGTTCTCCCTTACCAGATTGAAGGCTTCAATCACGGTGTCAAACTTCTCATTTACGTCCTCTAAAACTATTTTCAGTTCATCCGACATGCCAGCCCCCCCAAGCTCAATCCTTTCGCCACCCTAAATCTTATTAAACTTTTTGTCAACCTCCAATAGGAGGAAAAAGAATGGTTGTCTACGTATTCACTCAAACACCCTCCTGATCTCCTCCCTGCGCTGTACCACCGGGGTCGGGGGGAGGCTCTGGAGGAAGAGCTTGCCGTACTCCTTGGTGAGGATGCTGCTGTCCAGGGATAAAGACCTGATCCCTAAGTTTAATATATCGCTCACCGAGGCCGCGGAGCGACGACGCTACCTCCCCCCGTTGTCTCATCAGCGGGATCGCCGCCAGCCATCTGAAGGGCAATGATCATTTGCCGGGCTTCACGTCTGAAAGCAGGCAGGCGCAAACCAAACATCATCGCTGCCACGATACATATGGCTCCACCGAGCGCCACGGTTTTCGGTGCACCAAGATGATGGGCAAACGTGCCCGCAAGGAGCGCACCGAAGGGGGCCATGCCCATGAACATCATCGAGTAGACTGCCATCACGCGCCCGCGCAGCTTGTCCGGCACCAACGTTTGAATAAGGGTGTTTGATGAGGCCATTTCGACCATCATGGAGAAACCGACCGGCAGGAGCAACCCAGCAGAGAGCCATAGGGAACGTGACAATGAGAAGAGGATAGGGCTTGCGCCAAAACCAGCCGCCGAAAATGCGACGATACGACCCAACCCGCGCGCACCGCGTCGCGCGGCCAGGCTTAAGGCACCTAAGAGTGCTCCAGTTCCTGATGCGCCCATCAGCAACCCAAGCCCCCTCGCCCCGCCATGGAGTATCTGATCCGCGAAGATCGGCATGAGCACAATGTAGGGCATCCCCAAGAGACTAACCAGCCCAAGCAGCAGCAATAATGAACGCACAGGCCCCGTGTGCCAGACATAGCGGAAACCTTCGATGATGCTGGCAAGCGCCGACCCGGGCAACGGGACACGCGCCTGTGCCTTGATCTTCATCAGCAACAAACCTACAATCACAGCGATGTAGCTGAGGGCATTAACGAAGAAGCACCAACCCTCGCCGACTGCCTCCACGAGCACGCCCGCGATAGCCGGGCCGATAATACGCGCCCCGTTAAACATTGATGAATTCAAGGCGATGGCGTTGATGAGATCTTCTCTCCCCACCATATCCACCACAAACGCCTGCCGCGCCGGGATGTCAAAGGCATTGACGAGGCCGAGCAAGGCGGCGAGCGCAAACACATGCCACACCTCTACACGATTGGTGAGTGTGAGGGCGGCCAGGACAAAGGCCAAGAGCATCGATGCTGTTTGCGTGGCGACGAGGATGCGATGGCGATTATGCCTGTCAGCTACAGCGCCACCGATAGTCGCAAACAAAAAAACTGGAAATTGTCCCGAGAAGGCGACGAATCCGAGCAAGACCGCCGAACCCGTCAACCGATAGACGAGCCAGGCCTGTGCTACCATCTGCATCCAGGTGCCGGAGAGCGAAATGAACTGCCCGCCAAAGAAGAGCCGGAAATTCCGGTACCTCAGCGCCCGGAGGATCAGTGCAAGTTTGGACCCGGATGGAGCGGTCTGCCGACCAACAGCTGCTTTCTCCCTTGGATTCGGTTCGCTACCCATGTTTGATCTTTTGGAACGTCTTCTCATCGATCCACCTCTATACCGGATGAGAAGACCTTCACTCAAATACCTTCCTGATCTCCTCCCGCTTGTGCACCACCGGTGCAGGGGGGAAACTCAGGAGGAAGAGCTTGCCATATTCCTTGGTCAGGATGCGGCTGTCCAGGATGGAGAGGACCCCCCGGTCCTCCGTGCTCCTGATGAGCCTTCCCAGACCCTGTTTCAGGGTGATAATGGCTGCCGGTATTTGATATTGATAAAAGGGATTTCCACCCTGGCTGGCGATCCGCTCGATGCGCGCCTGGGTCACCGGCTCAGTAGGGGGGTCGAAGGGGAGCTTGTCGACAATGACGCAGCTGAGGGCCTCTCCGGGCACATCCACCCCCTCCCAAAAGCTGCCCGTGGCAAAAAGGACCGAGGATACATCCTGTTTGAACTCCTCCAGGAGGAGGTGTTTGGGTCCTTCACCTTGGATAAGGAGTTGATACGGTAATCTCCCCTCAAGGATACCATAGACCTCCCGCATATTCTTATAACTGGTGAACAGCACAAAGGCCCTCCCCTTGGTGATACCCAAAATTGCCTCGATCTCTCTGGCTGCTGCCTGCACAAAGGCAGAGGCGCTGGGTTCCGGAAGTCCCGGGGGTAGGTAGAGCACCACCTGTTGTTGCAGGTCAAAGGGGGAGGGGAGGATGAGTTCCTCTGCCTCCTTGAGGCCAAGCCGCTCCCTGAAATAGCCGAACCCCCCCTGGGTAGAAAGGGTGGCGGAGGTAAAGACCATCGTCTCAAGGCGGGGGTACAACCTTCTGTCCAACTCTTGCCAAACATCGATGGGTGAAGCTCTGAGAAAGACCCCCCTCCCCCTGTTCTCGCACCAATAGACGTACTGGGGGTTGCCCTGGGAAAGGATAAACTCCAGATCTCCTCCGATCTCCTGCACTCGGCGGATCAAGGCGGCAATCTCTTCACTCACGGATCTCTTGCTCAAGATCGCTCGCAGGGTATTAAGGCAGTTTCTGATATCCGAAAGGAGGGAAAAGACCATGGGATCCAGCTCGCGCAGCCGATATCTCTCTTCCCCTTGAAAGAGGGTGAACAGTTGTGATGTTTTCCCCCGCAGAGCATCCACCGCCCCCTGGAGCTTAACCGGGGGTCTCCGACCTGTTGCCAACTCCCTGCTCACGTCACGGGCCAATTCCTCGAACCGATAGTTGCTGACCCCCAGACCGAAATAGGTGGTAACAACCTCCTCCAATTGATGAGCCTCATCGAAGATCACCCGCTTGCAACTCGGGATCACCTCTCCCCCTGTATCCCTGACAGCAAGATCGGCAAAAAAGAGGTGGTGGTTGACCACAATCACCTGGGCCTTCGCCGCCGACTGGCGCATGCGCGTTAGAAAACATCCCTTATGGTCGGGACACTCCGTCCCGAGACAGTGATCGCGACTACAGCATATCTCCGCCCACGTCGAGAAATCATCTGGTATCCCCCCCAGCTCGGAGCGGTCACCGGTTTGCGTCTGGGAGGCCCACGTGCTCACCTCCGTGAAAAAAGAAGCCTCCTCCAGGATCTTGAAAAGGGGTTGTCTGCTGAATATCTTAAACCGACGCCGACAGAGATAGTTTTCTCTCCCCTTCATATACGCAACCGTAAATTTGATGGGGAGCATCGCCTTCAGCAACGGTATATCCTTGAAGAAGATCTGTTCCTGTAGATTCTTGGTTCCGGTTGAGACCACCACCCGGTGGCCACTGTATAAAGCGGGGATCAGATAGGCAAAGGTCTTTCCCGTCCCAGGCCCCGCCTCCACGATCAAACTCCTCCCCTCGTGCAGTGCCCTCGCGATTGCCTCGGCCATCTCCACCTGCTGGGATCTGTACTCGTAGGAATTCAGCCCTTTGGCCAGTATTCCGTGCTTTCCCAAGATCTCTTCCATGCTGGGCTTGTTCAATGAAATACTCCGATATACTTAAGACCAGGCATTCGAATGAGGTGAAATGGTTGTTGGGGGAACATCCTCTGACTCGTGGGGACCCACACCGATCTCGGGCTTATCCTCGATTGGCATAATCGATCTTCTTGTGCTCGCCCAAGTCGTGCACCAGGCTTACGGCGAGGTTCCTTTATGCACCTTTATCGTCCCCTTGCAGGGCAAGCATCATCACACACTCAATATCCCTCGGCCCCACGAAACAAAAACCAACCTTCTCATAGACATGGATGGCCTTGAAATTTCTCGCCTCCACTGTAAGCCATATTTGACTATATCCCATCTCATGAACCAACTCCCTCATCAGCTGCGTGAGCGCTGTCCCGATGCCTCGGTTTTGGTAGTCCTGATGGATAAAGACTAAATATTCGCAGCTTTTGCCGCTTTCCATCTCAAAAAGGGCGGCATGCCCCACGACTTTCCCGTCCATAATGGCGAGGAGGTTAATCCCCTCGTGCACCACATATCTCAGCCACTCCTCCCTCTTATGTTCCAACCGAGGGGGGAGGCCTTGACTCAATTCCTTGGGTTCAAATTTCCGGTACAGCTCCGTAATGGAAGGGTAATCCTTTTCATCATCCTGATACAGCCGGATAACAAAGGGAGATCCTCTTTTGTCCTTGATGAGACGACGTCTCTGCACGATATGGGGAGAGAGTTGGGGGATCATCTTTGTTGCATCGTCAATCTAACAGAAGATAAAAGGGAAAGTCAAGGTGT
>CAYWLI010000076.1:0-4058 GCA_964459135.1 uncultured Thermodesulfobacteriota bacterium
AGAAGATGATAAAGGGAAAGGTCTTTTTAAACGTCGCTGCGGGGGCAAGCACATCGACTTTTGCTTCGCTCAACACCACGGTCCACTTCGGCGTAGAATACCGGGCCTTGAGGAAGAGAGACCGGTAACCACCCAGGTACTGGTTCTTCTCATGTTCCCACTCGAATTGACCCGAGACATTAGAATCCATGCTCTGTACTGCCTTTTCTGGGAATAAGAGGGGCGGAGGTAGTGTCGAAAAAAGTATTTCATTCGAGTAATTCAATATGCAGAATTCTGCTGTAGTTAACCATGGATTTTCATCACCTATCCCCCACAGATACGTAGGGTTTAATTCTCCCAATAAAATTCCTCTCTCTGGGTTCTTAGGATCAAGTGTCATACTCATAACTATGCAAGACGTGCGATCATCCGGGTGATATATGGTAGATAAAACTGTTTTGCTGGATTGTAGGTGTCTTTTCTCTGGCTTCGTGAATTCAGGAATATTCTGAATACGTCCAAAGAGAGGTTTAGCTGTTCCCCTTTCGTTGATAAGGACAAAACCGTTAAAGTGTTGCCCCAAATCAATAGGGAATTCTTCAGCCTTTATGGAAAAGGCTCTGTTCTGAGTCGAGCCTATTCTGGAGGCGACCATTTTCATCTCTGTCTCGAGAAATAACAGACGCTCATAAATATACATCCCGATGTCCTTGCTTGTTTGATGGAGTTGTCTCTGGCTCCGTATATTGAGTTGCCTCGTGAAATGGCCATAGTAGAGGAAAGCCAGTGCTAAAATAGGTATGAGGGCGCAGCAGACGAACAAGATAAAAATACGACGGGCTACTTTACTGCGCAAAAATGTTTTCTCAAATCTCATACTGTACGACCTAATTAGTAGTCTAATGCCAAACCGACATATGCTCCTTCGTTAGCCCGGACGATATCATCCCTACTGAGCGCTGACGTGAAAGCTGGCGCGCTCCGCCCATCCTTTCCCATACTATAGAGGTCGAAATCAGAATTCACCGGAACCATATTATGGTCCTTTCGCTGTTGACCTGTCGGCGGAGTCGGCGGCAGGATCCTTAGATATCGATAAGGATTTTCCCAAGGGTCAAGAAGATTTGCCGATCTTACCAGGTCAAGGGTTTCAGGGAACATGCCGTTCTCGGTTCGATACATTTTAATGGCAGCTTCAATAAAGCGGATGTCCTCTATGGCATGAGAATTTTTTGTCTTGTCGATGTAATTATTGTACGCTGGTACTCCAATAGCCATAAGGGTTCCCACTATGGCTACGACAATGAGCAATTCCACGAGGGTCATGGCCGGGGAGATCCTTGTGTGCCTCTGGCGAATAAACGAGAGGATATTGGCAAACACAGAACGCATCGATAAAGTAGTGGAGTATAGAGTAGCTATAAGTCTTCTCATATATATATAGAAAGTTTGGGAAATAGTATGGTTTGTCGCCGCACTTCTTGAAACTCCGCATAAAGGACTATTGTTAGTCCTCGTGCACAATAAAGGTGATAAAATATTATATGCTAAATTGTATTTTAAATTATATCCTTGCTGCTCCTTCCGTTTTTCTGTATAAAATTCTTTATATTTAAATACAGCAAAATACGTGCCATTAATTATATTAAGTATATCACAACTGTTTGGGATAATAGCTATTTTTTTTGTGTGTTAATACAGTCTTGCTTCCCTCTCGGTCTTATTTTCCTACTCTTACAAAAATGGGCATTAATATGACAATAATTGTCATTAATGGAAGATACTGAAGATTGATATGGCTGACACTATCTTTTTATCTGATCAAAATATTAATATAAATAGGATAATATTAACTTTCAAGAACAATTTTCTTTATAATTCTTATTGACACCCTTTTACATAAATGGTATGAAGAGACCAAATATAATAGGGGGAGGTAAAAACATGTTAGTCCGCGATATTATGACGAGCAAGGTTATTACCATTCCGCCTGACACCCCGGTGTTGGAAGCAGAACAGCTCATGACATTTCACAGATTCGAACGTCTGCCTGTGGTGGATAAGGGAAAACTGGTAGGATTGGTGACCAAGGACAACCTCTTAAAGGCCAGCCCTTCTGATGCCACGTCTTTCAGCCGCGGGGAGCTTTACTATCTCCTGTCGAAATTGGCGGTGAAAGAAATCATGAAAAAGAAGGTGGTAACGGTTTCTTCGGACACCAGCGTAGAACAGGCTGCAGCCATAGCACAGCAAAACAGGGTTGGCTGTCTGCCGGTCTTGGAGGGTGATAAGGTTGTCGGCATAGTAACTACCAATGATTTTTTTTATAAAATACTGAACCCTCTTTTAGGGATTGGTGAGGCTGGCAAACGGATCATTGTCCGAGGGGGCGCGGAAACAGACAATATACAAAAGGTAATTGAAGCCGTGCGAAAATCCGACAGTGAGGTAAAGAGCTTCTGTTCCCTTAAGTCTTCCGAGGCTGCAAAAAATGATATTGTCCTCCACCTGAACACTGAGGATATTGACACATTGATTAAGCAGCTTAAGGAGATGGGATTCACGGTAGAAGAAAGAAAATATACTACCTAAATCACGATTGTTATCACTAGTTTCAATTAAAGGCACAGGGGGATTCCGGAGCGCAGTATAGAGAGATCAGGGATTACATCCGAAAAACCTTCCAACCGTTACCATATCTACGTCGGAGATATTACAGACGAAACGTCTTGCAACTTTACCATTTTTTTTGTTATGGTATTATTAACGCGTGAGCCGTAAGGAGGTAGGATAAGAGCGATGTCAAGGGTTACCGAGGAGCTGATGATGGATGTGAAAAAATTGATCATCGAGAGGCTCAAATTAGAAGAGATAGCAGTTGCAGACATTGATACCGATGCCCCCCTTTTCGGGGAAGGGTTGGGGCTTGACTCCATCGATGCCCTCGAGCTGGTCATCGGTTTGGAAAAGGAGTACGGGGTAAGCATCCCCGATGCCGAAGTTGGTAGGGAGGTTTTTCAATCGGTCAGGACCATTGCTCAGTATATTGTTGATAATCAGGGCAAAGAAGTAGCAGCAGCTGATGGCTCACCGTAATGCGGGTAGGGTAGCCCTCTGTTTCCCAGGTCAACTGAGCAAGTTACCTGATGAGATAGGTGAGAGAAGTGGGGGAGGATATCAGCTCCCCCACCTTTTTTTTGAAAGGACGTGGGAGAAGGCCGGTTTTGACTGTTCCTCTTTTTTCTTTCAGCACGAGGAGGAAGACCGATACCTTAATCTGAAATTGCAGGTAGCGAGCTATCTGCTGAGTATGGTCTCCTTTGATCAGTATCAACGAAAAGGGGGGCGGTGGGATTTTATTACTGAACACAGCATGGGCATTTATGCGGCGCTGGCTGCCGCAGGGGCTGTGTCGTTTGAGGACGGTTTGGCGATAACCAAGGGTATCGGCCTTATCTTGGAGAAAGTGGGAGAAGAGAACCCCGGCGGCATGGCAGCAGTTATTGGTCTGGAGAGTGAGGAAATGAAGCGGATATGTTCAGATGCAGCTGGTGATCTCTCTGTGGCCAACGTGAATGGCTCTCGGCAGTTTGTCCTTTCCGGCGATGCGACCTCCATCGACCGGAGCATCGAGTTGTCTCTAAAACGGGGAGCCATCTCCGCCCAACGCCTCACCTTTAACACTCCTTTGCATTCACCCTTGATGGAATCGATTACGGGAGAGGTACGCACATTTATAACGGATTTTGCTATACAGTCGCCTCACATCCCTGTGGTGAGCCACTGGAGTGGAAAGCCCCTGAGCGATCCTGATGAGATCAAGGAGTTTTTAGTGGAGGAACTGTGCAGGCCTGTTGACTGGGAAGGTTGCGTTCAGTATCTTCTTTCACAGGGGGTAACGTGTTTTATCGAGATGGGGCCACAGAACACCCTTACCAAGTTGATCCGATGGATCGACAGGGATGTTCAGGCGCTATTGTACGGGGTGCGCAATGTTAGATAAAATGCATAGGGTAGCGCACAATGTTAGATAAAATGCATAGGGTAGCGCACAATGTTAGATAAAATGCATAGGG
>CAYWLI010000076.1:4158-12306 GCA_964459135.1 uncultured Thermodesulfobacteriota bacterium
CAATGTTAGATAAAATGCATAGGGTAGCGCACAATGTTAGATAAAATGCATAGGGTAGCGCACAATGTTGTATGAAATGGATAGGGTGGTGCACGATGCCACATGAGACTCACCTGAAGGTACGTTTCTATGAGGTGGACCCCTATCAGGTGGCTTGGCACGGTCACTATATATCGTGGTTCGAGGTGGCCAGAAATGAGCTGGCGTCCCGTTTCGGACTAGACCCGATGCAACTGAAGGAGGCTGGCCTGATGGCCCCGGTGGTTGACCTTACGTGCAAATTCAAACTGCCTGCCCGATATAATGATGAAGTTATAATCCAGACCACCATGCAGCGCTCTGAGACGGCCAAATTGATATTCCACTATACGGTAATACGCGATACAGAGGTCCTCGCCGAAGGGAGCACCACCCATGTCCTCACCGATCTGAAGGGGATGATGCTCTATAAAGTCCCCCCGGCGGTGCAAGGGCGGCTTGAGGAGATGATGACCTCTCTGGGAGTGTGACAATGCGCATTTTTCTTCTTGATCCCCCCCACAAACTCTTCCCAGGACTCAGGATGTGGGCCCCCTCATATGGTCTGCTGAGCATCGCTGCCTATCTGCAAAAAAAACTGAAATTTCCCGTTGAGATCCTCGACTGCACCACCTTTACCGACCCGTGGGGTGAATTGGCCCGCCGGATCGCCGCTGCCAAACCCCCGCTCATCGGGGTGACGTGTTCTGCTACTTGTCTCTCTCCTGAGGCCCTCCAGGCCATCAGGCTCGCCAAAAGGATTTCCCCCGAATCCGTGGTAGTGGCCGGTGGAGGGCATTTCAGCCTCGTAGCGGAGGAAGTCTTGACTGAGGTTGAAGAGTTGGACTACATCGTGATCGGCGAGGGGGAAGCCACCTTTGCTGAGCTCGCTTCCCGCCTTGAGAAGGGAGAAGAGGAGGTAGATGATATTCCCGGCCTGGCCTTTCGCAGGGATGGAGAGGTAGTCTTTACTGGACCGAGGGTTCTGATCAAAGACCTTGACTCCCTCCCCATGCCGGCTTATGACCTCCTGAACATGGAGGCCGATGCCTACTACTGGAACGGTATGGGGCGGAGGGCCTTTGGTATCTCTACCAGCAGGGGGTGCGGTGACCGGTGTGCCTATTGCTCCGAATCGCAGTTTTGGGGGGGGGTCTGGCGGGGGAGGAGTGGGGGCATGGTGGTGGAGGAGATGCGATACCTGAACACGCACTACGGCAAGTCCCTTTTTGTTTTTAATGAAAATAGCTTCAATTGGAGCAGGGCCAGGGTGGAGGAATTTTTACAGGAGCTGGGGCGTTCGGGGATGAAGGTTGATTTCTGGTTCCAGTCGCGGGTGAGGGATATCGTCCGTGATGCCGACCTCATGCCTGAATTCAGACGGCTCGGCCTGTATGAAGTGATGCTCGGGGTGGAGAGCATCAATCCTCATGTCCTCGACCACTACCAGAAGAGGCAGAATAGAGAGATAGTCCAGGAGGCCATCGACATCTTGCGGCGCAATGGCATCATGGTGATGACCAATGTGATGTTCGGGGATTGGTACGATTCGAAGGAATCCCTCAAGGAGATATTTGACTTTGTAAAGCGACAAGGTGATTTCTTGGTGCTGACCATCACCACCCCGCTCCCCGGGACCCGCTACTATCAAGAAATGGAGGAGCGAGGCATTATCCAGGAAAGAGATTATACTCACTATGATTTCATGCACCCCATCCTCCCCACCAAGTACCTGAGCCGGGACGAGGTATGGGGGCTGCAGCAGCAGTATCTGCGGAAATATTACACCCAACCCCGTATCATGCTGGGAGCCCTCTTGAACAGAAATCCCTTCAAGCGGATGGCATACCGCCTCATCATGCGATATGTCTGGGAAAATGCTGCCCGCCGCCCGTGGCAGCAGCCGGGATACCGCCCCTTAGAGGCATCAAACTTATCCTGGGGAGGGGAAGGGTGAAGCACGTACTTTTGATTTATCCCCGCCAAAAAGATGTCTACATGTCCACTGACACTCCCTATCCTTTTCCCCTACCGGGGCTTACCCTCTTGGCCTCTTTTTTCCCGCCGCAGTATGAGGTGAAGATCGTCAATGAGTTTCTCGATGAGATCAAATTTGAAGAGACGGTGGACCTGGTGGGGATTACGGCCCTTACGGTGCAAGCCAAGAGGGCCTATGAGATAGCCGACCGATTCCGGGAGCGGAGGATACCGGTGATCCTGGGAGGGGTGCACGCAACCTTTATGCCAGAGGAAGCGCAGGAACACGCGGACGCCGTGGTTCTGGGGGAAGCGGAACTAATCATTGCACAGCTGATCAACGATTGGGAAAGGGGAGCGCTCAAACCCTTGTATCGGGCTGAGAAGTTACACGATCTGCACGATCTCCCCGAACCCCGCAGAGGCCTTTTGGGCAAAGGATACAGCCCGATCTTCAAGGTCATCGAAACCACCAGGGGGTGTCCCAACCGGTGTGAATTCTGCGCCGTGCCGGTGATTGCCGGCCGTAAGTACCGCACCAGGCCCTTGTCGGACATCGATGGGGAATTGCAGTCCATGGTACAAAAGAAAGGAGAGTACATCTTCATCGTGGATGACAACGTTATGGCGCAACGCTCCCATGCCACAGGTCTTTTCGAGCTCCTCAAGCGATACCAGGTGCGTTGGATGGGATTTGCCACCATTGAGATCGCCAAGGACGTGAAGCTGTTGCAATTAGCGCGGGAGAGCGGGTGCATCTCTCTGTTTATCGGGTTTGAGTCTTTGACTAAAGAAAACCTCGAGGGGCCCAAGAGGAAGTTTCAGGGCATAAAAGACCTGCAAGGATTCATCAATAGGATCCACGATCACGGCATCGGGATCCAGGGATCGTTTATTTTCGGCTTTGACCATGACAACGAAGAGGTCTTTGAACGCACGGTTGAATTCATCCATCTGAACAGGATAGAACTGCCGACCTTTTCCGTACTCACTCCCTTTCCCGGGACCCCTCTGTGGGATCGCCTTGAGAAGGAAGGGAGGATCTTTGACCGGGATTGGTCTCATTATGATATGAGTCGGGTGGTATTTGTGCCCGCTGGGATGACCACTGATCAGCTTCAGCAGGGGTACCTCTGGGCTCAGAAATACAGCTGTGCCCCTCGTTCCATCCTGAGAAGGCTCTTGTTAGGGCCGAGAAACCATCTGGGATACTTTTTGCTGAGCAACTTTATCCTCCGCAAGGCCCAGATGCGGGTAATCAAGCGATTGCGATCAATCTCCTTTTCCACAATCCCTTCGTAACGATCTCATTATCCCCAATGAAGGTCGCCATTGACAGTCACGCGAGAGGAAGCTACATCCTCCTCATTGAAATACCCCGTGGAATTCGCATGAAGGTTGGGGCTTTGGGGCCCCTGGCATTCCCACAGGGGTTTTATGCCTATTGCGGCTCAGCCATGGGTGGGTTGAGGGCCAGGATCAACCGCCACGTGAGGAGGGGGAAAAAGGTTAGATGGCACGTCGATTATCTTTTAGAAAAGGGGAGGGTAAAAAAGGTGCTCTTTGCTGTGACGAATGAGCGATTGGAATGCCGGTTGGCCGATGGTTTGGGCAACGCCTTCAATAACTATCCCGGATTCGGCTCCAGCGACTGCCATTGCCCGAGCCATCTCTTTTTCTCCGGGGAGTTGCCGACATTACAGGAAAAGGCAGCGGAGGTGTTCAAAGGATTACTACACGGAGGAGAGCTCATCAGTGAGGAATATTGATTGCTTCAAAAGCAAAAAAAATTACATCCAGCACTTTTTTGCTGCACTTTCCCCTGCTCGTGGTGTACAATGCAGATTTCATGTTTTAGCAGTCAGGGATGTTTTGTGAAGGCATTGATACGGAGGACTGATGTTTAAGACGCGCATTACTGAGATGCTCAATATCGAGTATCCCATCATCCAGGGGGGCATGATGTGGCTCGCCACGGCAGAGCTTGCCGCTGCAGTATCAAATGCCGGTGGATTCGGGATCATTGCGGCATTGAGCTCCAAAAGTGGAGAAGGGCTCAAAGAGGAAATCCGGAAGTGCAAAGACCTGACGGATAAGCCCTTCGGGGTTAATGTCTCGATGCTCCCCGATCTCGCCACCGGGGAAAAGATCGAAGAGTACTTTGACGCTATTGTTGAAGAAGGGGTAGCAGCAGTGGAGACTGCTGGTCGAAACCCTGAGCCGTATCTTTCCAAACTCAAAGAGGCCGGGATCAAGGTCATTCATAAGGTGCCTGCCGTGCGGCACGCGCAGCGGGCCGAGCAAATCGGGGTTGATGCCGTGACCCTCGTGGGGTTTGAGTGCGCCGGCCATCCCGGCATGGATGATGTGACGACCTTCATTCTGGTACAGAAGGCCTCCCGTGAGCTGAGCATCCCCGTGATCGCCGCCGGCGGCATCTGTGATGCCAAGGGATTTGTGGCAGCCCTCGCGCTCGGAGCCGAGGGTGTGCTCATGGGCACGCGGTTTATGCTCACCCACGAGTGCTGGGCACCCCAGCGGATCAAAGGGCAGTTGCTCCAGGCCACGGAGCTTGACACGATGATCATCGAGCGCTCCATTAACAATGCAGCGCGTGTTATCAAGAACCAGGCTGCTCTGCGCGCCCTCGAGATGGAGCAGCAAGGGGCGACTTTGGAGGAGCTCCTCACCGTCATCAGCGGGCAGGTGGGCTTAAAGGCCTTTCAGGAGGATGATAGTGATGCCGGTGTGATCGCGTGCGGTCAGGTAGTCGGGGTGATTGATACGCTTAAAAGCGTCAAAGAAGTGATCGATCAGATCATCGATGACGCACATGAAATTTGCCGGCGTTTAGGGAAGATGGATCTTTGATACAAAGGAGTCTCGATTCATATGGATGGTAAGGCAGAGAAAAGAACGGTTTTAATTATTGCTGTCGTGACGGCGTTTTTAATCACCTTCATGGGTGCTTCCATCAATATTGCCCTCCCCGTTATCGGGCATGAATTTGCCATGGATGCCGTTTTGTTGGGTTGGGTTGCCACTATCTTTCTGCTGGCAGTGGCCATGTTTATCGTCCCCTTTGGTAGGATTGCCGATATCTACGGAAGGAAGAAGATCTTTACTTATGGCATGGCGATCTATACCGTTGCGTCGCTTCTCTCGGCCATTGCGCC
Organism: uncultured Thermodesulfobacteriota bacterium; assembly: GCA_964459135.1. Taxonomy (GTDB): domain Bacteria; phylum Desulfobacterota; class B13-G15; order B13-G15; family RBG-16-54-18; genus CAYWLI01. The sequence continues at coordinate 9,330 of CAYWLI010000076.1, forward strand.
TTCTCCTCTTGTCTTGATCGCCCTTCGGGGCCTCCATGGGTTTGGAAGCGCCATGGTCTTTGGCACAAGCACGGCCATGCTCATGTCGGTATTTCCTGCAGGGGAGAGGGGCAAGGCGCTGGGGATCGTTGTGGCTTCGACCTATTTTGGGCTTTCGGTCGGTCCCTTTTTGGGGGGGGTGCTCACGCACCAGTTCGGGTGGCGAAGCATCTTTCTCATACATGCACCGTTTAGCCTGTTCGTCATCGTCTTGGTCTTGTGGCAACTCAAGGGAGATTGGGCTGAGGCACGGGGAGAGCGGTTCGATACTGGCGGTTCCATCATCTACTGCCTCATGATAGCTGCAATCATGTACGGTTTTTCACAGTTGCCGGATCTGCTCGGTGCATGGCTTATCCTCTTCGGCATCGTCGGTATTGCGACCTTTATCTGGTGGGAGTCGAAGGCCGAACATCCTGTCTTCAACATGAATCTCTTCCGAAAAAACAAGGTCTTCGCCTACTCCAACCTGGCTGCCCTGATCAACTATAGTTCGACCTTTGCCATTACGTTCCTCTTAAGTTTCTATTTGCAGTATCTGAAGGGTTTTAGCCCCCAAACAGCGGGTTTGATCTTGATGGCACAGCCCGTAGTGATGGCGATCGGTTCGCCTATTGCCGGTCGGCTTTCGGACAGCATTGAACCGGGGATCATTGCTTCGACAGGGATGGCCGTACTGACCATCGGGCTCTTTGCTCTCATCTTTATAGGCGCACACACCCCTTTGGGATTCATCGTTGCAGATTTGATCTTTTTGGGTGCTGGCTATGCCCTGTTTTCCTCCCCCAACACCAATGCGGTGATGAGCTCTGTGGAACGGAAATTTTACGGTGTCGCTTCGGGCACCTTGGGAACCATGAGAGCGGTCGGCATGATGTTTAGCATGGGTATCGTCATGCTGATCTTTGCCATCTATATGGGAAGGGTCCAGATTACCCCAGAATACTACCCGGCTTTTTTAAAGGCGTTAAAAGTAGCTTTCATCATATTTGCATCCCTCTGTTTTGTCAGCATATTTGCATCCCTGGTGCGGGGTAAGGTACGATGAATATGTGTATTATGTGTGTGACTAGGTAAGGGGGAGCATTCTGGATTTTCGCAAGCGGCAAGGAAAAAACTGAAGTTAGTGGAGGCATTGTATGAAGAACCGCTCTCCAGAAGGACAGCGATCCCGCCAGGCAACGATCGCCTATCGTTTTGATGGACCTGTTGCCATTATCGGCGCTGGGGTGACAGGGGCTAGTTGGGCCGCACTGTTTGCAGCCCACGGCCGCCATGTTCTCCTCCACGACAAGGATCCAGAAAGGTCCGCCAGCGGCATTGAACGCGCCCGCAAGCATATACGCTTTTTACTCGGTCACGCAATGGCAGATCCGTATCAGGTGGAGGCCGGCGTGCACGCTCTCAGGTCCTGCGCAACGCTGCCAGAGGCGGTGGAGGAGGCAGCCTTTATTCAGGAGGCCGTCTTTGAAAGTTATGAAGTCAAAAGGGCTGTTTTCGAGGCTGTTGACCAGTATGCGCCACGCCACGCCCTCATCGCGACGAGTTCATCCGGCCTTTCGATCAGCCGCATCCAGACGGCAACTCGTTACCCAGACCGTTGCCTCGCAGGCCACCCTTACAACCCGCCCCATCTCATTCCCCTCATCGAGATAGCACCGGGCACGCGCACTGCGCCGGAGGCGGTGGAGGCCGCCCGGAGATTCTACGAGAGCATCGGCAAGGCCCCGGTGGTGCTTAAGCGCGATGTCCCCGGTTATCTGGCCAACCGCATGTCGGCCGCCCTCTGGCGCGAGGCGATCAACCTTGTGCTGGATGGTGTGGCGAGCGTGGCCGATGTAGACCGGGCCATCCATCTAGGGCCGGGGCTCCGTTGGGCAGTGATGGGCCCCCATCTCCTCTATCACTTGGGAGGTGGCAAAGGGGGCATTCGCTATCACATCGAGCACCTGCGCGCCGCAAAAGAGGCGATGTGGCACGATATGGCCGATTGGAAGACCATACCCTCAGCGACCGCAGAGGTCCTGGAACAGGGGTTGCCAGGGCCCACGGAGTTTGTCGAATTGGCACAAGAACGGGACGAGAAGTTGGTGAGGGTCATCAAGGCCCTGCGTCGCTCTGAAGGGAGTTGACGAAAGAGGTGTTCGTTTGATAAGCATGAAAGCCTGCCTTACGCTGAAGGTTGAATGGTGACAGAACCTGTTCATATCTTACACCCATCCCTTTGGGAGGGTCTTATCCAGGCAGATCCCGGAGCTGTATGTTGGCGCAGTGAGGCGCAGTTCGATGAGGCCACAAGTTCTTATCTCCTGGATTTTTTGCAAGAGAGCTATCGTATAGAGCCGAGCAGCCGGGTAATTGAACCGGTTGCAGGTCCCATTCCTGCAGGAGGCCCTTCGATAGATCTTCAGGTGATCCTCCTTACCTACCTAATGAGTGCTCGGGAGATACCCCTTGCTGATAGGCTTGTGGCAGTCGGCAGCCTTAAGGGGGGAAAATGCTTTTTCCAGGGGCCTCACAGCTTTCCCCTTGATCCCCTGATAGAGCAATACGGCCACGATATTGAAGCATTTCTCGATCGGGGATTGTCCTTGGGGGCCATCCAAGAGGACTACGGTGATGTCAGTGTACGCTTTGCCGCTCTTCCCCGCGTTCCCGTGGTCATGGTCCTGTGGGGGGCTGATGAAGAGTTTCCCCCTCGGCTCAGCGTTGTGTTTGACGCCTCTGTTGATCAACACCTCCCCCTCGATGCCATCTATGGCCTGGTGACGGAAATCTGCCGCCGCATGACCGCATAAGGCTGGAAGGCAATTACTCATATGGAAATTATCGACTCGCACACCCATTGGGGTCCGTCCGTGACCATGGGCATGGAGGTGACGACCGCGGAGCTCCTGCGCCAGGCCGAGCAGAGCGGGGTAGGGAGGATCGTCATCTT
>CAYWLI010000077.1:0-12024 GCA_964459135.1 uncultured Thermodesulfobacteriota bacterium
ACTGTATTCATCACGGATGTGGATTACGGTTTCATCCGCAAACTCCTTGCCAAGACTCGCTTCGGTTGACGAAACCCACTGATCGAAAGCGGCTTTGTATTCCCTCGCGCTGAAAGAGTACACGACATCGAACAGGCACAGATTGCCGCCGGGCTTGAGCATATCCGCAACCCGACTCAGCCCCACAAGCTTCCAGAAATCCGGGAGGTGGTGCAGAGCAGCAACGGATACAACGGCATCTACGGGCTCATCCGTATGTTCATAGGTTAGGAAACCACCCTGATGGTAATCGATGTTAAGCAAATTTACCTGCGCCGCCTTTTCTTTCAGGTACTCAAGCATTGCCGCTGAAACATCGACAGCGTAAACCTTTTTACAACGCGGGGCCGCATGGAGTACAAATGCCCCTGTTCCACACCCCATGTCGATGACCGTGTGCTCGGGTCGTAGTCTCAAAGCTGAGATGATATCTTCGGCGCTTTTCTTGTAATCGCGAAATCGCCTGTGGTTCTCGTCATACTGGGCAACAACACTGGCATCCGCGTAATCAACGCCTGCCTGTCTCATTTCATCGTATTGCCATTGTGGGATCTCTGCCATTGTCTTTTTTCAGGTCCTCGTATTTGGTTTTAGACTTAACTAACTGCAAGCACTAAAACACCCCTTAAAATCTTGCTCGATCTATTTTTTCCTCGGAAGATTGCGCTGGTATATGATCTTGAGCCCTTTGAGTGTGAGGAGGTCGTCCACCTCATGGATGGCTTGGGATTCCGAGACAATCAGGCGGGCCCATCCTCCAGTCGCCACTACTTTAGGATCGGAGCGGGTCTCCTCTCGCATCCTCCTGACCATCTCGTCCACAAGCCCCACATATCCAAAGAATATCCCCGACTGCATGCTGTGCACGGTGTTCTTGCCGATGATATCCTTCGGTTTGAGCACCTCCACCCGGGGCAACTTTGAGGCCTTCTGGAACAGGGCCTCCATGGAGATCCCTATCCCCGGAACAATGGCTCCTCCCCGGTATTCACCCTTAGCAGAAATATAATCGAAGGTCGTGGCAGTACCAAAATCGACCACAATGAGGGCTTGGTGATAAAGTTCATAAGCAGCCACGGCGTTGACGATCCTGTCGGCCCCCACTTCAATGGGATTATCGTAGAAGATAGGCATCCCGGTCTTAATGCCGGGACCTACCACGAGCGGCTTGATATAAAAAAATACCTCGGCAACCTCTTCTAAGATCGGGAGCATTGGAGGGACCACACTCGAGATGATCATACCGGTAATCTCCTCGGGCTTGATGCCATGCAGGGCGAAGAGATTGCTGAGCAGGAGCCCGAACTCATCGACTGTCCTCTCCGGTTCGGTCACCACCCGCCAGTGATGGCGGAGATCATCTCCCGCAAAGATTCCACAGACCGTATGGGTATTCCCCACATCGACGACGAGCAACATCTCCTATCACCCCCTTACGTGTACATCACCTGCCACGATCCTCTTCACCTTACCCCCCGCCTCTTGAACGAGCAAGGCGCCATCCGCGTCTATCTCCAGGGCCTGCCCCTTCACCGTCTCCCCCATAAAGTCGACAGATACCTTCTTCCCCCTGATCTGCGAGAGTTCTTCCCAGCGTCTTTTAATCGCTTCTCCCCTCCCCTTCTTGAATCTAGTATACCACAGCTCAAATTTCCGCAGGAGCGCCTGGATGAGGGGGACCAGTGATACCTGCTTGCCCGACGCCTCCTGTAAAGAAGTGGCTGTATCCCTAATGGAGGGCGGAAACGCGCTGCGGGGCATATTGACGTTGATCCCGATCCCCACGATAACGAAGTTTATCCTATCCATTTCCATATCCGCCTCGGTGAGGATCCCCCCCAGTTTTTTATCATCTATCAACAGATCGTTGGGCCATTTTATAGCAGGCATCAACCCTGTTACCTCTTCAATGGCCTCGGCGCAGGCAACTGCCGTCATCAACGTGATCAACGGTATCTTGCCCGGCGGAAATGGAGGCCTGAGAATAATGGAGAGGTAGATGTTCAGCCCCGGTGGTGACTCCCATCGACGCCCCATCCTCCCCTTGCCCGCATGCTGAGACTCAACGACAACAACCTCCCCCTCAGATGCTCCATTCATGGCAAGACGAAAGGCAACCGTATTGGAGGAGTCAACGTCGGGAAAGACATGCACCTTTTTGCCGAGCTGGTCAGTCCCTAGACCCGCTTGAATCTCCCATGCCGTAAGATGGGTGGGGGCAGCAATGAGTTGATATCCGCTGGCAGGCTTGGCCTCAATCAGATATCCCTCGCGGCGCAGCGCATTGATATGCTTCCAGATGGCGCTCCTGCTTATCCCCAATATCCTGCTTATTGCGGCGCCGGAGAGACGCTCCTGCCGATTGCGCAACATCTCCAAGATCCGTCCTGCTGCATCCGAGGTCATTACGAAACCACGGTGTCGTAGTGAGAAAAGCGCATGGAAAAGGTCCCTCTCCCTTGGGTCATGGACCGCAGGTCGGTTGAATAGCCGAACATGCGGGTCAGGGGGGGGTGTGCCTTGATCATCGCTATCTTCCCCTTTTTGTCGATGGACTCAATAGATCCCTTTCGCGCCTGGATGTCGCCGATCACCTCCCCCATAAACTCCTCTGGTACTATAACATCCAATTCCATGATGGGCTCCAGGATGAGGGGCCCTCCTTTCTGGCAGGCATCACGCAGGGCCTGGGCGACCGCCACCTTGAGGACCATGGGGGTAAATTCATCCTGGGTGTAGCGGGCTCCCTTGAGATGCACCTTGATATCGGTGAGGGGATAGCCTGTGAGGGCGCCGACGGTTGAGGATTCCCCTACACCGGCCCGAATCACCTCGAGATCCTCTTGCGGGATCTCTTCCGGAGGCACTGAGGAGGTGAACTCCACCCCCTTACCCCTGTCATGGGGCACAACTTCCAGGTGGATCTCAGCGCTGTGCGGTACGTCATCGATTACCTTGGAGAATTTCCCCTTCACTTCTGCCGCCTTTTTGATAGTCTCACGATAGACCACCTGGGGCCTGCCGACATTAACCGCCAGGTTGTACTCCTCCACCAGCCTTTTGATGAGGACATCGAGGTGCAGCTCGCCCATGCCTGAGATGATGGTCTGGGCCGTATCTTCGTCATAGCTGACGTGAAAAGTGGGATCTTCTTCGCTCAGCTTCTCCAAGGCAAAGGGGAGCTTGTCCTGATCCTGGTTGGTCTTCGGCTCCACCGCTACGGAGATGACCGGCTTGTAGAATTCCATCGGTTCCAGCAGGATGGGATGGGCACGATCGCAGAGGGTGTTGCCGGTGGAGGTATCCTTCAACCCCATCACCGCTACGATCTCACCGGCCTGCGCCCGCTCGATCCTCTTGCGCTGTTTGGCGTGCATTTCAAAGATCCGCGCCACCCGCTCCTCTTCTTTCAAACTTGCATTATAGACGACCTTCCCCGTCTCCATTACCCCGGAATAGACCCGGACATAGGTGAGCTTGCGACCCTGATCCATCATGATCTTGAAGGCCAGAGCACAGAGGGGCCCACTCTCATCGCTGTGGCGCTGTTCGACCTCTTTGGTGAGGGGGTTGGTCCCCTCCACCGGGGGGACATCCAACGGCGAGGGGAGATAATCGACAATAGCGTCGAGCAGGGGCTGGATTCCCTTGTTCCGCAAGGCGGCACCACAGAGGACCGGTACCAACCGGAGCTCAACGGTCGCCTTTCTGATGGCCCGTTTCAACTCCTCTTCGGAGATCGGCTCACCACTCAAATATTTTTCAGTCAAGAGCTCATCTGTCTCCGCCACCTGTTCCAAAAGATGTTCCCGGTAGTCCCGGGCCTGGCTCAGCATCTCTTGGGGGATCTCAACCTCCTGAAAGACCGCCCCCAGCGTCTCCTCCTCCCACATGACCCCCTTCATGGCGATGAGGTCTATCACTCCCTGGAAGGAATCCTCCCCCCCCAAGGGGAGTTGTATCACCAACGGCTTGGCCCCGAGTTTTTCGACCATCTGCCGGACCGCACTGAAGAAATCGGCCCCGACTCGATCCATCTTGTTGATAAAGGCAATCTTAGGCACATGGTATTTGTCGGCCTGATGCCATACCGTCTCCGACTGGGGCTCAACACCACCCACGCCACAGAACACGGCAATGGCACCGTCTAATACCCGCAACGACCGCTCCACTTCAATAGTAAAATCGACATGGCCGGGGGTATCGATGATATGAATGATATGATCGCTCCACTGACAGGCGGTCACAGCCGACGTGATGGTGATGCCCCGTTCCTGTTCCTGGGTCATCCAGTCCATCACCGCGGTGCCGTCATGCACTTCACCGATCTTATAGGTGCGACCTGTGTAGTAGAGAACCCGTTCGGTGACAGTGGTCTTCCCCGCATCGATGTGGGCCATGAAACCGATGTTTCTCGTTTTGCGCAGCCGCTTTTCCCCGGACATCTGCTCTCCGAATCAACAACTCCAACCTATTGAAAGATCAGTATTTTGTATCACAAAGCCCCTTGGGGGTCAATGAGACCCATGCTTTACCCCACACCCCTTGTATGGTAACTTGATAAGACATACCGGGAAAAAGGTTAAGACGATGCTTAATGAAATTGCTTGTGCTCTGATGGTCTTCGCTATCCCCACAGGCCCTACCCTTTTCTGCACGCACATCTCATGAAGATCTTGCCTCTCCTCTTTTACCCCGTTATCGGGGCCCTTATCGGCTGGGTTACCAACACCATCGCCATCTGGATGCTCTTCCACCCCTATGAGGAGAAGCGTATCTTGCGCATTAAGATCCCCTTTACCCCCGGCCTCATACCCGCCCGCATCGAACGGCTTGCCCAGGAGGTATCCGGGGCTATTAGAGATCACTTTCTCAGCGGGGCCGATGTCAAGGGCATCTTGAAGGAGATGGCATTGGGAGAGATTCTGACCGCAGAGATCAAAAGGAGGATGCATCGATCAATCGTGCTCAGTCCCTTCACTGCCCTGCTAGACCATGCATATATTCAAGGGAGTGTAAATAAGGCCTTGGAGCGAATTATCGAGCGGTTGGAAGATGAGGCAGTCGGGGGGAAAATAGAGGCATTCATCCATGAGCGAATCATCAAGGAATTCAACCCGCGAAAGATCGAGGAGGTGATTCTCAAGGTCTCCAAAAAAGAGCTGAAGTACATCACCTACTTAGGGGGGATCTTAGGGGGAATCATTGGGTTGATGCAGGTGGCAGTGCGGTTTTGAGCACGCTTGCCAACGAAAAAGATTTTAAGTTTTAGTTTCTAATGTGGTGTCTTTTTGCCCGGAGTACCAGTGAGCCTGCCGACATATGCCGCGCAGTATTTTCACTTCTCTGGCGTTGAGCCGTGCCCTGCTGAAGATCCTTCTCAGCACCGCCATTATTCTCTTGGGGTTGTTCTGGTCAAGAAACCCGATACGCAGAAGGGTCTCTTCCATATGATAATACATCCCCTCCAGCTCCTCGGAGGTGGCCAGTCGGCAGGTCCTCGAAGCAGCCATCTGGTGGTGCGTAGCCAGGTAGATCTCATAACAGATGACCATTACTGCCTGGGAGAGGTTGAGGGACCCATATTCCTCATGGGAAGGGATGGTCACGAGGCGCTGGCAGAGATCGAGATCCCTATTGCTCAGCCCCCTGTCCTCCGGCCCAAAGACCACGGCCACCTTGTTCTGCTGGGCGATGGCCGCTATCTCTGAGGCCATCTGTCTCGGATCTGTGATCCCTTCTCTCCCCTTTCCCCTGCGTCTGGTGGTCCCGATCACCCAGGTGCAATCGGCAATCGCATCGGTTAAACGGGAAAAGACCAAGGTATGTTTCAAGATATCGTGTGCCCGCACGGCCATCACCCGGGCATCGGGGTGCGACGGGGGAGCAGCCGGATTCACCAAGGCCAACTCCTTAATCCCGATATTCTTCATGGCCCTGGCGACGGAACCGATATTCATCATCCCTTGAGGACGTACCAAAACGATCCTGATATGCTCAAGGTGCACATCTTTTGTCTCCGTGTTACGTGCTTTTTGACTCACCTTTTTCACGGTTCTTCCTGATTCACCACGAATATAACACGACTGATCGCCTTGTTCACCTTTCTCAATCCTGCTGTGCTCATTATACCCCTGCAAAACAGACCTTGACTAGGGTGAAAAGATCATCTTCTCTTGGGAGAAGAAAACTATGACTAAACTGACCCTCGCTAAACAGATAAAAAAGTGTTATGCACGATTCCGCTGTTAAACATTATTTCCATCAGTAATAAACCCTTGACAATTAAAGAAGAAGTTGCTACATAAAGACCACATTTAGCCAATGAGAACCCGCTTTATCTGGTTCTGAGGCGGGTTTTTTTATATTCTATCTCTGAAGGGAGGTGATAACCATGGTTTGTCAAACGGTAAAATCAGGGACGGAGTGCATCTTTATGGGGAAGAATGGGTGTAACTACAACGGAGGACAGTGTCATCCTATAGTTGAGCAATGCCAGGGCTGCGACCGCGCTGTAGAGTACGCCACCGGTGTCTATTGCACTACCTACAGCGAGCCCAGATTGAAGTGGCTTTCTGATTCCTGCAATCTGGCTACCCATGTCAAGAAAGCGCAAAACAACAACGACGCAAGAAAGCTAAACCCCTTGAAGGCCTCCAAAAGAAATAGCGCTCGTAGTTAAACTAAGGAGGGGTTCATGCACCGCAAAAAAGCGGGGTTCATCTCACGATGTTCCCCGCGCTTTTTTGTTATTGACAAAGCAGCCAGGACTAATCTATCGTTGTTTTAGAGCGGGCATAGCTCAGTTGGTAGAGCACAAGCTTCCCAAGCTTGGGGTCGCGGGTTCGAATCCCGTTGCCCGCTCCAAAAATATAAAAATAGAAATTTCAATATTTACAGCTTGTTAGATATAAAAATCTAAAATTTTTCTCATCATGACTCAATGGAAGGGCTGTAATAGATCAATATCTTTTAACAAATTCATTGCTTTTTCATTGCCTTTACCCCCCCTACTTCCAATAAAACCTTCATCGTAAACCCAAGACCATGGCAGGGTATTAAGGCTTCTGATGTTAGAGTCAAAAGAAATGGAAAAGTACGTTTGAATTTTTCTTAAAATTTGTTATGCTAAAACCCACATACAACATACATTGTTAAGTCTCACAGGACGAGGTATGTTTAATCAACGCAAATCAAAAAGGTTGGAAACTGCGGTCCCCTTACGACTCATGCTACTGGGCATGAGCAAACCTCCCCCAACAATCGAAACCGCAACGACAAATATCTCCCCCATGGGCCTGTCAATGAAACTGCGAGTAACCCTGTCTAACGGGGTATTGTATATGCACGAGGGGGAAAAACCGTTTAATTTGATTCCGTACCTCGTTTTGGGGACAAAAGAGGTAGCAATGGAAATAACACTCCCACCTCACGATGAAAAAATTAGGGGAAAGGGCAAAGTTATCTGGTATGACTTTGGTTCACAAGAGGACGCATACTATTTTAAGGTAGGTATTTTCCTGAAAGAAATGGAAACAAAAGACAGAAAAAGGTGGGAAGGGTTCGTAAGAGATATAGCATTGAAGACGGGTAAGGTATGGCACTATATGCAGATCGCTAGTGCTTTTACCTTTATTGCAGGAATTGTCATTTTTATAGCTGGTTTGGGGGCTAAATTAGCAGCCACTGCAAAAATTGGTTTTTTTGTCTCCCTCATAGGCTTCGTTGGTTTTGTCATAGGATGGTGGCGTCACCGAAGCTTTATGCTTTTTAAGAGGTTGCAATTGTTTTGATCAGACTCTGCACAAAATCTGAGGGGCGTTTGCGGGTTCTTAACCCTATAAAATAGACTATGGTAAAAACAATGATCATACTGGTGTTTGTATTAATGCTCTCTCCTATCAGTACATACGCCCTTTCCCAAAGCTTAAAGGCAAAGACAGAAGACGGCACAAACGTTATGCTGCTTCCCGATGGTACGTGGGAATATGTGATGACTGAAGAACCTCAGTCTCTACCTTCAAGCAGCAAATCTCAAGGGCCCAAAACAGTAATAAAGGGAAAACGGGGCACCTATGGGATATGGTTTGATAAAAACATGTGGAGAATGTTAAACGTTACCTTTGATCCAGCGGCAGAATTTAGCTTTGCACACACAACAGGGAATGGGTATGCCAAGGTTATTGATGAAATGGCGTACAGACCCTTTGAGCAGTTGAAAAACGTCGCCCTGGAAAACATAAAAGAAACAGCTCCTGATGCAAAAATCATATTTGAAGAAAAAAGAAGTATTAATGGTAACGATGTGCTCTATATGAAAATAGAAGGAACAGTACAATCAATACCTTCTGCCTTTTTGGGTTACTATTACGCCGGTGAAGCAGGGACAATTCAGATTATTACGTATGCCGCAAACGATGTCATTGATACGTTAGAACCTGATTGTATTGAATTGTTGAACGGTTTTGAGGTATACACACCCTCTTATCGGGAAATAAACTTGGCTGATGGCAGTAAATATAAAGGGAGTATTGTCAATGGCAAGATGCACGGCTCGGGAACGTATACATGGCCCAATGGAGATCAATATGTAGGCGATTTTACTGAAAACAGGGCGAGTGGGGGCTGGTTTTATAAATCAGGAGGCCGTACGGTATGGTGCTACCAAGACGAACAGGGGATATGGATTATTAAGGAACGTTAAACAAAAACCATCCTTATTTGTGTTTTCCATCATCAAAAATATAACATATCTATTCGCGACGTACCATAAATTTGATACGGATAATACCATGATATATGACAAAATTTTGATTGACAATACCTAAAAATTAAACTAGCGTTAGACTTAATTACGGGGGGGAATTAGTAACCAAAAAAATAGAGAGTTGAAAACAAGTATGCTGGAGGTTTTCAGAAATCTCTTTATCCCGAACCTCGTCGGAGGTCTTTATACACTTTGAGAGGCAATCGTCTCGTGGATGCTTCTCAGCAAAATATGAGAGAAAATTTTTTATTCAAAACCGGCTGAGAACTTGTAAGCGTTCTCGCCATGCTTGACTCATAAGCTGTATGAATAATACACGAGCCATAAGAAAACAGATTACGATACTACTCATTGATCCCAATGCTAAAACATACTACCAGAGCATTGTCACCAGTGTACGGCACTGTAATGTAATAATTGAAAAAAACAAACAGAAGGCATGCGAATTTTTCTTTCGCAATGCTGTCGATCTTGTACTCCTCGACCATACCCCTGATGACCCCTGTATGAACCTGTTGCAGGTCTTGAGGTTTGTCTCCCCTTCGGTACCTATCATCATCATGACCGCATACGGGTCTGAAGATCTCGCGGTCACCGTATTCAGAAACGGTGCGAGCGATTATCTCAAAAAACCTATTCATGAAAATGAACTGGGGGAAAGTATTCAAGCCGTCCTTGGAATAAAAGAAAGGAGTTTTAACCGTACTCAGACCGGTATTCAGAAAGCAGTTCAGTTTATTAATGTAAATTACTGCATGCCTATTAAGCTTGCCCATGTCGCCCGCGAGGCCGGGATGAGCGTCTCTTGCCTTGAGCGGGCATTTAAAAAAACGCTCAGTGTAACATATTCCATGTACCTGAATAAGGTGCGAATTGCCCGAGCGATACAGATGTTAGAAGAAGGAGTTAAATTTTCAATAGGGGAAATAGCCTTCGCCTGCGGGTTCAGCAATCAATATCACTTTGCCAGGATGTTCAGAAAAATGACTCAAGTCTGTCCAAGAGAGTTTAAAAAAGCTGTCATAGAAAACAAACCCTATATTTAATCACTAACTATTCCCTACTTCCGTACATTCGCTCATAATATTCCATATATTCTCCGGTCTTGATCCGCTGCCACCAATCTTGATGTTCGACATACCAGGTGACGGTCTTTTGTATCCCCTCTTCAAAGGTCACCTTGGGCTCCCAACCTAGTTCTTTCTTTAACTTGGAAAAATCCATGGCATATCTGCGGTCGTGCCCCGGTCGATCTTTGACGAAGCGGATCAGTGATTCCGGTTTGCCCAGTACCTCTAAGATGGTCCGGACCACCTCAAGATTTGTCCGTTCACTTGCTCCGCCGATATTGTATGTCTCCCCGCTTTTGCCGCGATGCATGATCACATCAATTGCCTGACAATGGTCTTCTACGTATATCCAGTCCCTGACATTAAGCCCATCACCGTAGATCGGCAGCTCTCGGTCTTCCATGGCATTGCTGATCATCAGGGGAAGCAACTTTTCAGGAAATTGATACGGACCATAGTTGTTGGAGCAACGGGTAACAATGGCATCAATGCCATACGTCTTAATATAGGCCCTCACTATGAGGTCTGCAGCAGTCTTGCTCGCTGAATAGGGGCTGTTCGGCTTCAGGGGGGTGGTCTCGGTGAACTCGCCGGTAGGGCCCAGGGAGCCATAGACCTCATCCGTAGATATCTGGATAAAAAGGGGGACGTGCGTCTCCCGTGCCCCATCCAACAAAACCTGGGTCCCCAGGATATTGGTCCGCAGAAATAGATCGGGTTCCTCTATACTGCGATCAACGTGTGATTCAGCGGCGAAGTTCACGATGCAATCAACCCCCTCATCGTGAAGAATCCCCATAACTGTTGCTCTGTCTGCGATATCCCCTTTAACAAAAGTAAAATTGGGTTGCTGTACCACCGCGCAGAGATTATCGAGGTTGCCGCAATACGTTAATTTATCCAGGTTGATAATGCGGTAATTGGGGTATTGAGCAAGAATATAGTGAATGAAATTACTGCCGATAAAGCCACAGCCACCGGTTACGAGAAGCGTTTTCTCATCAGCCATCTTTTCTCGCCCACTCGTAGGGGATATCGTTTTCGTGGGGATGGAGGCGGTATTCATCCGGCTCCCCGGAATTGTAGGCCTCGGAAGGGATGTTGATCACGATAGCCTCGGTCTCACTAATGCACATCCACCCATGGTAGACCTCTTGGGGAATCTGTACCAACAGCGGATTGTGCTCGCCGATAAAAAACTCATTGATCTCGCCCTTGGTAGGTGAACCATCCCGTCGATCATAGAGGACCAGTTTGAGCATACCTTTCACCACCGTCACATTATCGGTCTGGAGCTTGTGGTAGTGCCATGCCTTGACCACATTGGGGTACGTGGTGGTCATATAGACCTGACCGAACTGTTGAAAGAGCTCGTCATCGCTGCGCAAGATCTCCATAAGCCTCCCCCGCTCGTCTGGTATGACCCGCAGTGTTTTGACCTGTACCCCGTCGATCATCACCACCTCACTTCATCTTGTTGGCCCCGGTCTCGGCCACCAATTGGCTGGCCCGCAGGAGGGATTCGAAGGTGCCTGCATCCGTCCACCACCCATCCAGGATTTCCCAGGTCAGCTGTCCCCTCTCGATATAGGCGTTATTCACATCGGTTATTTCCAATTCCCCACGGCCCGACGGTTTCAGGGTTTTGATGATGTCAAAGACCGTATTGTCATACAGGTAGATTCCTGTTACCGCGTAGGGGGATTGAGGGGATGTGGGCTTTTCTTCTATTTTAATTATTTTATCTCCTCGTATGACGGGAACGCCAAAACGCTGGGGGTCGGGGACCTCCTTTACCATGATCATGGCGCCTTCCTTTTGCCCCTCAAAGGCCTTCACTGCCTTTCTGATATTCCTTTCGATAATATTGTCCCCCAAAATGACACAGACCTTATCCTTATCGGCAAAGAACTCCGCCAGGATCAGGGCCGCTGCGATCCCCCCCTCTCCCTCCTGATAGGTGTAGTTGATATGTTTGAGTCCGAATTCATTGCCGTTGCCGAGGAGTCTCAGAAAATCTCCGGCATAGTTTCCCCCTGTGACGATCAGGATATCCTCTATCCCGGCACTGATGAGGGCCTGGAGTGGGTAGTAGATCATCGGCTTGTCGTACACCGGCAAGAGGTGCTTATTGGTGATCTTGGTCAA
>CAYWLI010000078.1:0-11942 GCA_964459135.1 uncultured Thermodesulfobacteriota bacterium
TACCCCCCTTTCGTTTTTTCTTACAATTGGGGGGTCTGCTTGTGGCCGAAGAAATGAGTCGCCTCTTGGCCTATAAAGGGTTCTAGGAGTCGAGGATTCTAGGGTTCAAGTGTTTAAGAAGTAATAGCTTTAATCACTCGACCCCTACGCTCCTGCCGCCAGCGGCATCTCCCGCTTGCGGGACCCCGCATTCCTTATTTTATGTTGCGAGGTGGGGCCACTTCCTTAAATTCACACTGTGTCGCTTTGCGACATCCTGCTATCCTTAGACTTAAAATTTAAGGTGCAGGGCGGGGTGGGATTGCATCCTCGGCTCCTTTAGCTATCGCCTCAGGGCGATGCTATAGGCCTTCTGCCGTTAACTTTTCGACCAATGCCTTCTGTTTGGCGGTCAACTTCTTGGGGACCTTGATGAAGATGCGGACATAAGCGTCACCCTTGCCCTTTCCCTTCAGATGAGGGATCCCCTCTCCCTTTAACCGCAATTTCGTATTCCCAGAGGTGCCGGGGGGGATCTTCACCTTTTTGATCCCGTTGAGGGTGGGTACTTCAAGGCTCGTCCCCAGGGCGGCCTCACTGAAGGGTATCTCTCGATCGATGTAGATATCATCCCCTTCTCTGCGGAAGTGGGGATGCTTCTGTACGTTTATACGCACATAGAGGTGGCCGGCCGGCCCTCCGCTTGCTCCGTGTTCCCCCTTACCTGCTACCCTCAGTTTTTTCCCGGTATCAATGCCAGCGGGGATCTTTACGGCGATCTTTTCAACCTTGCCGTCCCGCTGAAAGGAGATGAGCTTTTCCGTTCCGTGGGCCGCCTCTTCCAGTGTTACGGTGAGATCAGACACCATGTCCCTTCCCTGAGGAGGGGCTCCCCCTCCACGGGCAAAATAATCGGCATAGTCAGGACCGCCCCCTCCAGAGGCATACTGGCCGAAGGGACCGGTAAAGGTGGTATACCGGACCCCTCTCCTCTTGCCCCCTCCGCCGCCAAAGAGGACGCTGAAGATGTCCGATGTGCCGAGGCCGGCATCCTTGAAGATGTCGCCGATGTCGAAGCCCCGAAAGATGTCCTCCTGGGAGTAACGCTGGCGGAATCCCTCGGCCCCGAACATATCGTATTGGCGTCTCTTCTCCTGATCGCTGAGCACGGCATAGGCCTCATTGATCTCTTTGAATTTCTCCTCTGCCTCTTTGTCCCCTTTGTTTCTATCCGGATGGTACTTCAAGGCCAGTTGGCGATAGGCCTTTTTGATGTTCTCAGGCGTTGCGTTTTTGTCTACTCCCAAGGTCTTATAATAGTCTTTCATGATCCTCTATTACCTACATCATTATTGATCTTAAGCGTATACTTCTGTTATCAAACTATTCAGATAGTCCTCAGGATTGTCTATCCCCTCTTTGGAGATGGAGAACGCACTTACCCCTGTCTTATCCCTGATCAATTGCAGGGCCGGTTCAAAGAGGCCGTCTAAGTTGCTGAGGATCTCCGTAACGTCTTTGCCCTCCATCACTACCCAGGTCAGCAGGAGATCCATGGCTTCGTCATCGAGGGTGATCTCAATGCCGTGCCGTTCCAAGAAAGATTTTTCAAAACCCCTGATCTGGTAGTAGGTGGCGATGACCTCCTCAAAGGCGGAATTGACGTCCATCTCCTCGTTAATCACCTTTTCCGCGACGAGATCGAGGCGGGAATCGCTGAAGATAGCCCCATAGCGGCTCAGGAATTCCGTCTTGCGCGCCTTGATATAGGTCTTCATCTCCTCCCGTTCTTGGGATACCAGTTCTTGATACCTTTTGAGGCGCGCTTCGTTATGGGGGTCGGCGAGCAGTTTTTTCAGTTCTCCCTCAGGGTCCTTGACCATCTTCTCGGTTACCACAAGCTCTGTCACATCGGTTGAAGGAAGTTTCCGCTCGAACTTGAGGAGGACCTTTTCGATCGCACTGATGAGCCCCCTGGCACCGGTCTGCTGTTGGTAGGCCATATGGGCCATCTTCCATAAGGACTGATCCTCAATCTTGAGATCGATGCCGTATGAGCGGAAGTCCTCCTTTTTGCTCGTAATAATAGGGCTGTGGGGGTTTCTCAGGATGTCATAGAGATCCTGCACCTCCAATTGCTCAAAGATGGCGGCCACGGGGAGACGCCCGATAAACTCCGACTCGAATCCATAGGCGATAAGATCCTCGGCTGAGACATGTTTCAGATATGCGGTCTTGTCATCCTTGGATTTGATCTCCGCCCCAAAGCCGATGCCTTCTTGGTGCATTCGCTTTTTGATGATGTCCTCCAACCCATTAAAGGCCCCGCTCACGATAAAGAGGATGTTTCTCGTATTGATGGTCTTCTTTTCGCGTTTGCCTGTCCGGCGATATTTCTCAATGGCCTCCATCTGAGATATGGGGTCATGGGGTACCCGGAGATCCACCTCCGTTTCTTCCATAGGCTTTAACAAGGCCCGCTGGACCCCGGTCCTTGAGACATCAGGCCCAATCAAGTTGCCGCTGCCGGCGATCTTGTCGATCTCATCGATGTATATGATCCCGTATTGGGCGCGCTCTATGTCGCCGTTTACTTCGTACACGAGATCACGCAGCAGATCTTCCACGTCACCACCGACATAGCCAGTCTCGCTGAATTTGGTGGCGTCTCCTTTTACGAAGGGGACGCCGATCTTTTTGGCAATGAGCTTTATCATATAGGTCTTCCCCACGCCGGTGGGGCCGGCCATGATGATATTATTCTTGATGTTTCCCACCCCCGGGTCGGCGCTTCCCGCCTTCTCGGCCATGAATTTTATCTTGTTATAGTGCGTGCAGACCTTGGTGGCGAGGATCTCCTTTGCCCCATCCTGTTTGACGATGAAGGAATTAAGATACGAGATCAGCTCCTCAGGCTTCATGTCGAAGTTGATCTGGGGGGATTCCTTCTCCGCTTGCTTTCCTTTGTCATCCTCCTGCGCAGGGGCGACCTTGGGTACGAGGGTGGATACTACCAATTTCACCCTGTCGCCGTATTTTCTCTCAAGATATTTATTCAGCTCCTGCTCCAGTTGTTTCTGGTCAGGTATCTTTTCGTGTGAATCTTCCATGCGCTTTTGTATGCCTCCCGATCTGGGTTAACTCTAATATAACAATTATTCCTCGGGGTTTCAATGGTGTTCAGTTGTCTCTTGTTCCGCATTAACCACCGGTTTCCTCCCTTTAACAGCACTTATAGAGCTATTTTTTGTGGAGATTGATTTAGGGATTCTGGCTCTCTTTCGCTAATTTCTCAATGACTCTTGCCTCTCGCTCCTTAAACTTTTCCCTCCCGTCCGTATATGAAGGAGGAACCCAATTCATCTCTTGCAGGTTCTGCGTTATAATCGGTATCCAATTATACGGTATTGAGATCAACACTAATCCCTCTGGGAATACTTCTTTTGATTTTGCTCCAAAGGCCAACCCCGTAACTGTGTAGTTCACTTTACCGCTTTGATAGGGATACGTAAAAATCCATGCACATCCCAATACACCTGTCCCTTTGGGCTCCCATAACTCCCCGGTCGAATAGCTCATTGCCCTCAGCACGATCTCTGCCTGACGGGGGGTGGCCAAAAGGATTAAGAGGTCCGGCTCAAATGTCAGTTTGTCCAAAGGTGAGAAAACCACATAGTTGACGGTGCCCTTCGGTAATTTTATGATGTGTTGATAGAGCCTGCTGTTGGCACGGGGTTCCTGAAAGATTTCAAGTTCAAGCCCTATTTGTCCGCTTTCAGCGAAGGTTGGTGTATCCTCCATCCCCAATATCATTGTACCGAAGCAATCCTCATTTTCTTTCGTGAAGTAAAACGGGGTACCTCGTTGCTGCACTTCATTGATCATTTCGCAGATGGCCATACTTTTGTCTAGTTGCTCTATTCCCTCTGGTTTCTTAAACAGGAACTTGACGCCCACCGGTTGTTTTTCAAAATTAAATTTGTTGAATATAGAAAGATCTTGCTTCAGTGGTTTCATTTTTTGACCTCCTTCATTAAGAGACTGTTACATATTGCTTCATGTGTGCACAATGTAGTATTAGCATGATTACATCATAGGTGCACGCGTTATCCTCCCAAGTAGGCCTTTCTGATAGTCTCGGGAGACTTAAGTTGTTCGACGTTACCCTTGAAAACAACCCTACCAACCTGTAATGCATAGCCCCTCGTCGATATTCTAAAGGCCAACGAGACATTTTGCTCGACCAAAAGGACGCTGACCCCCCTCTCATTAATATACTGAATCACCCGGCCCACCTCATCAATCATGAGGGGGGCCAGTCCCAGTGAAGGCTCATCCATGAGGAGCAGTTTGGGCCGTGCCATCAAACCACGAGCAATAGCTAACATCTGTTGTTGACCACCGCTCAAGGTTCCAGCCAGTTGATTACGCCTTTCATCTAATATGGGGAAACGCTCAAAGATTTCATCTATATCCCTGTTTATGCCACCTTTGTCTTTGCGCAAACTGGCACCGAGCTTAAGATTGCTTATGACCGTGAGATAGGGGAAGAGCTTGCGGTCTTCGGGTATATGGCCGATGCCCCTTCTCACGGTCTCATGCGTCGGAATGCGGTCTATCCTTTGACCCAAAAACCATATTTCCCCTGAGGTTAATGGTACCAGAGCGGATATGGCCCGCATGAGGGTGCTCTTTCCCGCTCCATTCGCGCCTATAATGGTAACTACCTCGCCCTCAGCCACTTTTAAGGAGACGTCATCGAGCGCCATTGACTTCTCGTAATAAACCGTTGCATGCTTTATCTCAAGCAACATATGCATCTCCAAAATACGCTTCAATTACTTCTTTATTCTTCCTCACCTCCTTGGGTGATCCTTCCGCAATCTTGCGCCCAAAACTGATAACGAGTACCCTCTCACATAAATCCAATATTCGCATATTGTGCTCAACCACCAACAAGGTTACCCCCTGCTGGTGTATTTTTTGAATGGCTGTCAGGATAAAATCAATCTCATCCGAACTCATCCCCGCTATCGGCTCATCGAGCAAAAGCAGTCGTGGCCTAATGGCCAAGGCCCTCGCTATGCCGAGCATCTTCTGATACCCATGTGGTAGATTTTTTGCCAGTTCATCCTTAACGTTCTCGAGTCCTACCAGGTGTAAGATTTCTAATGCGTGTTCTAGGATATATGCCTCGTTACGGCGGTAGACAACGGTGTTAAAATAAATATCCCATAAACGTGACCTTGGATGGAGATGGAATGATGCTGATACGTTTTGCAGAACGGTAAAATCACCGAAGAGGGGGTTGAGCTGGAATGTCCTGGCTATTCCCAGTTCAGCAACTTGATGGGATTTTTTCTCACTTATCTCTTCTCCCTCAAATATCACCTTCCCTTTGCTTGCCCGCATCACACCGGTTATGAGGTTGAAGAAGGTCGTCTTACCCGCACCATTGGGCCCGATCAGCCCCACTATTTCTCCCGTGTCGATATGCATATCAAGTTCGTGGACGGCTGCCAAGCCCCCAAAAAATTTGGTTAATCCCCTGACTTCAAGGAGCATGGGCAATCCTCTTACCTCTTTCCATTCCGTCGTTCAGTAACCCTTGTCCTCACCAGTTGAGGAATACTTGCGAGACCTTGGGGCATGAGATACACGACGATTCCCAATATTGCAGCAGAGATAAAGGGAGAATACATTCTCAAATCGCGAAAGAATTCAGGAATGAGAATTAAGATGAAGGTTCCGATGATGGGTCCGGCAAAGCTGCCTATCCCCCCAATGAGCACATACATGACAAGCCATAGAGTTGCCAAGAAGTTAAAGCTTGCAGGAGATAAAACCTGATTATAGTGAGCGTAGCCGGCACCGGCCATCCCGACAAAAAAGCAGCCGACACCGACGACCAAAATCCTGTACCAACTTTCATTTATTCCCACACTGGAGGCAACCAGATGTGATTGAGCTATGGCCTTTAAGTTCATACCGATGCGGCAGAATTCAAATCGGTAGAGGGCTACGATACTCACCAGGGTTAATCCCAGAAAGAAATAGTAATAATATATTTTGGCGGTAGTCACAGGGAACAAAGGGGAAATACCGATAAGCCCACTGTAACCACCAGTCCATATCCCACCTGCTTGAATTATCTGCATCACCCCTATACCAAAGAACAGACTCCCCATTGCATAATACAGCGCCCTCAATCTGGAGAATGGATATCCCATGAGCATACCGATACCCATTGTCACCAACCCCGCCGTAGGGATGGTAATCCAGGGTGGCCAGCCGAGCCATTTTGATGTCATTCCCGCACAATAGGCGCCAATGCCCATGAAACCAGCGTGGGCAAGGGGAAACTGACCAGAGATAGTTATCGTACGCAGACTGACAGCAGCAACAACGTATATAAAAGTCAGGATAAGGACATGCATCACGTAGATAGACCTCAAGAATACTGGCAATAAGGCAACAATGATGACCACCCCAGTGTATAGGGCAGCCTTTTCCCAAATCCTCTTTTCTATATGGGAAGACAAGGCAGTTGCGGAAGGTACTTTTTTATCACGCTTCATGACCAAAAAACCCTTGAGGCCGAATCAGGAGAAGAACGACAACTATGGCGATAACAGAGGCATCACTCGGTGCGCCACTTATAAACAAGGGAAGTATAGAATCGAGGGCGCCCAAGATAAGACCAGCAATGAAGATGCCACTGATGGTTCCTATGCCGGCCAGTATGACTATCATGAGCACCTTGACCAACATGAAGTCACCCATAAAGGGGCCTAAACCGAGGTAGGCACCCATGAGGCACCCGGCTATAGCCGCCAGACCACAGCCGATAAAACAGGCGAGGGCCGAAATGTAGTGAACGTTTATACCTTGGAGGAGGGCCCCCTCTCTATTTTGAGAGATGGCCCGCATCTGCTGCCCCCACTTTGTGCGATGCACGAACCATATTATCGCCACCAAGAGGGTGATACCGAGAGCAAAGGTAACGATCCTTTCATAGCTCACCGATACAGGTCCGATTTTAAAAATGCCTTCAACGAATGGGGGTAGCGATAATATCTGAGTTCCGGCAATAATATTAACGGCGGTCTGCAACACTACCGTTATCACTACACAGATCATTACGGTGCGGTTGAAATCCCCGGAAAAAGGGCGAAAACAGAACCTCTCGAGAAATAATCCCACCGTAGCGATGCTCAAGCCTGTCAGCACTAAGGCCGCCCACGGATTAAGACCCAATAGCCTTATTAAGGCCAATCCGAAATAACCGCCCACCATGTATATTGCACCGTGGGCGAGATTGATGATCCCCAATATGTTAAAGAGAAATGCGAAGCCCAACGCCACCAATATGTACATCGATGACAATATCAGTACGTTCGTTAACGTTGCGACTATCTGTTCCATATGAGCCGTACTCAGGCCAAACGTGACCTCTGTTCTCATTCACTTGAGGTGAGAGGTATGCCTCCCACCCCAAGTGAATGTATATGCAAGAACAGCTTACCTAAGGGATGACACCCAAATTTATCCAGCCAGCAGAAGCCTCTTTCTCGCCCTTCAATATCTGTATGGGCTGGGGTGAAGCAACCACGTGGTGTTTAATGCCGAAGGTTTTGTCTCCGCATATCTTCGCTTTTCCGAAGATAGTTTCTACTTCGTCCATTGACTCCCACTTTTCCTTTACTACGGTGGGGTCGAGGCTTTGAGCTGCCTCAATCACCTCTTTGAGAATCCACAAGCAATTGGGCCCTGACATTTCCAGCTGATAATCCTTGCCGTACTTAGCTACAACCCTGTTGACTATCTCTTTCGCCACAGGGGGCATATTCTGATCATCAGGGGTGTAAGCGACGGTGAAGACATCCTTCATAGCTTTCACACCGGCGATACCAGCAACCTGGCTTATGCGCGCGGGGAGAGATCCGGCGATCGGCTTGTTATTGCCGAGCGCCCGAAGCCCTTTAACGATGCCGGCCAGATGGGGAACGAGACCATTTTGCAAAAAGATGGCATCGGCCTCTTTAACGGCGTTCAATTTTGCCGCTATCGGGCTAAAGTCCTGCATTTCATTGGGATAAGCTATTGTCTCACCCACGACGGATATCCCTTGTGCTGCCAGTAGTTTCTTGGCTATTGGTATGACAAACGGTACAGCGCCATCATCAGGAGTAACAATAACAACTTTTTTAACCTGAGGATACGCCTTTTTGAGATACTTCGTAGCGGCAACAGATGTTAACGCACTGCCGTTGCCACCGAGGAACGCATAGGGTGTATTGGCATCTACTTCGCCAGGGGTATTGACGCACCAGGTAATGACGCGGAGTACTTTGTTTGGATCGCATACCGGTCCTGCGGCTGCAGCAAAGAATGCAGTCGGCCCAATGACAAACTTCATCTTCTTGTCAAAAACAAGTCTATTCGCCGCGGCCGTCACGCCGTCCATGGTACTCTTACAATCTTCGACGAGAAGCTCAATCCGGTATTGCTGGCCATTAACCGTAATCCCGCCCTGCTCATTTATTATATCCGCAGCAATTTTGGTTTGATTCAGATCCGGAACTTCGCGTACTGAGAAAAAGCCCGTCACAGAAAGAAGACAGCCGATCTGCAGTGTCTTCTCAGTCGCACGAGCAGGGGTAGCATAGCCGGCGCCGACTATGCCTGCTACCAAGAACAATGCTACGAGCACAAAAAAAGTCCTTTTCATAATTCACCTCCTGTATTTTTTAAAGATTTCTAGTTAGTGTATCTGACTCGTTCGATATGACATCACCCCCTTTCTTTGCCAATGATGATAGTACCGTGCGGATTCATAAGCTTAGTCCGCTGTATCACGATGCTCGCCATTCTTACCATAATTCCTTTTTAGAGTCAAACAGTTAGCCTGTACAACAGCAGAGTGACCCCCTTTATAAAGCACAGATTCTTTCACGTGCGATCTTGTCTAACTAGCTGCCATCAATAGCTTATTTAATATTAGAAATTGTTAGGAAAATTCTAGGAGCTTTACTTTTGTGCGATTAGGTTATATTTTTGATGCTAAGGCTATCGAAAGCGGATAGCGGACTTATTGCAAGGGAGCTCTGAGAGTCATATGTCGCGAACCAAACCGAGCCCGGATGATCTCGCCCAGAAGATCAAAGAGGTCCTTGCACAGCGGGAGGTCAAGCGGGTAACAGCGGGATCAGATCATACGAAGGCCGCGGTGTTGCTTACTTTGTTTGTCAAGGATGGTTCATGTCACATCCTCTTTACCAAGAGGAGCGATAAGGTGAGATATCATAAGGGTGAGATCTCTTTCCCCGGAGGGAATTACGACGCTACTGATGAAGATCTTTTGGCTACTGCCCTCAGGGAGGCGCATGAGGAGATCGGCCTGAAGCCACAGGATGTTTCCCTCTTGGGGGCGTTGGATGAGATGATGACCATGACCGATTTTATCGTCTCACCCTTTGTGGGCCACTTCCCCTACCCGTATACCTTTGTTCCATCACCTGATGAGATCGAAGAGATCATCATCCTCCCCTTGACTGGCTTTCTCACTAAAGGGGTTTTGAGCGAGGAATACAGGACGTATAATAAGAAGACCGAGAAGGTGCCCATCTATCACAGTGGCGGGCACGTTATCTGGGGAGCAACAGCACGAATCTTGCGGCAATTCCTCGAACTGATACCTCCAGCAGAACTCAGAGGATGATCATCCGTTTGATATGCTTGATGATTTCATTGGGGTCATCGATGACCTGAATGATCTCCAGATCTTCGGGACGGATGTGTTGTGCCTTCAGCAGGGGACCCTGTATCCAATCCAATAGACCCTGCCAATAGTCTGCGCCTACCAGGATGACGGGAAAGGGTTTGATCTTTTCGGTCTGGATGAGCGTAATTGCCTCAAAGAGCTCATCGAGGGTCCCGAACCCGCCCGGAAAGATAATATAGGCCACCGCATATTTGACGAACATCATCTTCCGTACGAAAAAGTAGCGGAAGTTGAGGCGGATGTTTGCGTAGGTATTGGGCGGCTCTTCACGGGGGAGGTCTATATTGAGCCCTACGGACTTCGCACCACCTTCTGCGGCCCCTTTATTGGCGGCCTCCATGATCCCCCTTCCGCCGCCGGTGATGACGTTAAAACCGTTTTCCGCCAGGAGCTGCGCCACCTGCAGCGCCTTTTTATAGGTGGGATTATTGGGGCTGACGAGATGGGAGCCGAAGATGGTCACCGCGGGTTGGACCTCCGCCAGGGTCTCGAAGCCCTCAACGAACTCGGCGATGATCCGAAAGAGCCTCCAGGAATCTTTGACCGTGATGTCGTCGATGAGGTATTGCTTTTCCGTCATGGAGCTGTCTTTCGCGTATGCATTTCAAAATTCATCTTGAAAACACCACAACCCGTCTATATTATGGCAAAGGTGTGCCGAAGTCAACGAGATTGGAAATAATATACCATTATGAAAGATAAGCTATGGAACTGCTGAGGATAGGCCTTGTCTTCGCCCTGATCGTCTTGCTCTTGGTGCGGCGGGTACAGCTCTGGCTCACGCTCTGTATCGGAGCGATTGCCCTGGGGTTGTTCTATAGGCTTCCGTTGTTGACGATCGGATCAGAATTCTTCCGCGGACTCGTTGAGCCCCAGACCATACACCTCGTCTTTGCACTCGTATTCATCCTCCTGCTCAGTGAGATCATGAAGGAGGCAGGGGAGATGCGCCGGATGATCGATTCTTTCGGTGCCATCACCAATGACCTCCGAGCAGTCGTGGCCTTGTTGCCAGCGATGATAGGGTTGATGCCCATCGTGGGGGGGGCCTTGGTATCGGCCCCCCTGGTGGTCGAGGCATCCGATGCCTTGAAGCTCTCCCCCGAGAAAAAGACCTTTCTCAATTATTGGTTTCGCCATATCTGGGAGTATTTTCTCCCCACCTATCCCGGCGTGATCCTCGCCTCGGCCCTGTTGGGAGTATCCCTGCGAACCATCGCCGCCTATCATGTTCCCCTGACCCTTGCGGCTGTTGCAGGGGGGATCTACTTCGGTTTCCGCAAAGTAGGAAAGGGTGAAGAGGGGAGGGGTGGGAGCGGGTGGTGGATGGGTGTTAAGGGGGTACTTTCATCCCTCTTGCCCCTGTTAGTAGTCTTGTTCATGGTCATCGTACTGCGGGTCCCCTTGGCGTATTCCCTTGTGGTGGCCATCGGCATAGAGCTCCTGCGTTCGAGGGGTGTATGGGGGCGGATGAAGGGGATACTCGTGCGCACGGGACAGTCCGCACAGGTCTTGATCAGCGTGGTCATGGTTATTTACTTCAAACAGATGCTGGAGGCGAGCCAAGCAGTGGATGGCTTTCACCAGGGATTGAGTCAGTTGGGCGTACCGCCGCTTATTTTACTGGTGGTGCTCCCTTTTTCCATCGGCCTCATGACGGGGTTGACCATCGCCTTTGTCGGGGTCACCTTTCCTATCCTCCTGCCGATCCTTACGGGAGGGGATAACCTCTCTTTCTATCTGATGCTTGCCTATGCCAGCGGGTATTGTGGGGTGTTGCTCTCCCCCCTGCATCTCTGCTTGGTCCTCACCAAGGATTATTTTAAGGCGGAGCTGCGGAAGGTCTATCATCTCCTCTTGGCCCCGGTCGGCATAGTGTGGGGGGTTGCCCTATTGCTCTTTTCACTCTTTGCTGTAGGTATATTCGCATGACATACGACGTGATCATCATCGGAGGGGGGATGGGGGGGTTGACCGCTGGTGCCCTGTTGGCTCGACGCGGTCTGCGGGTTGTTCTCCTTGAGCAGGGGGATAGGACCGGGGGGTATGTGACCTCCTTTACGAGGGGTCCTTACACCTTTGATGCTACGGGGGCCTTTCTTGGTGGTTGTGAAGAGGGGGGGGAATTTCACAAGCTCTTGGCCCAGGCAGGTGCCCTGCAACACCTTCGCTTCCTCAG
>CAYWLI010000079.1:0-11923 GCA_964459135.1 uncultured Thermodesulfobacteriota bacterium
TAGGCACCACCCCCTTGAGGCTCTTAAATAACCCGGTATTAGGCTTCAAGGGCGCGGTCGGTACGATAGTATCCGCTTCAATGGTCTGCTTGTCCCCCTGCTTCGTTGTGATGTCCAGCCCTTTATCGGTTATCACCATCTTTTTAACACCGGTAACTATATTCACACCTTTTTTGTTGAACCAATCCATCACTAATCCCAGCCGGAAGTCTATCATCCCCTCGCCTACATCCTCGGCTGTGTCCACGATGGTTACCTTCCTGCCCCGCTTAAGCAGAAACTCGGCGATCTCACAACCGTGCAGCCCCCCACCGATAATAACCACATGCTTCCCAAACGGTACCCACAGCTTGGTCGGCAAAGTCAAGGCCTTCGGCCCAAAAAACCTCAAATAAGGCTTCACCATCCGATGCAAGGCAGGCGTCGTGATAACTTGCTTATGATCGATCCCTTTTATCGCAGGAACGGCAAGTTCACCGCCGGTAGCCACGATCACTACATCCGGCTTGAGCTTCTTGATAAACGCACTGTCAACCTCTCTGCCAAGCTCTGTTTTTACCCCCAGTTTTTCAAGCTGTCCTTTCAGATAGCGTACCATGGCTGGTAGGTCTTCAAGCTCAATCCCCTTGACCACTGCTGCCAGCGATAATAACCCTCCTAATTGATGGGTCTTCTCATACAGGGTTACCTCATGCCCCCGCAGCGCCGCCACCCGCGCGGCCTCCATCCCCGCAGGACCACCACCAATGACCACGACCTTCTTTGGCTTCTTCGCTTTGTCAATGGTATATTTCTCGGTGGCTATAGCCGCGTTTATCCGGCAGCGCCGTTTCATCTGGACACTCTGGTCCAGGCAGGTGCCGCAGTGCGTGCACGGAGCAATATCCTCCAATCTTCCTGCGGCAACCTTGTTGGGCAGCTCCGTATCAGCGAATATACGCCTCGTCATGGCAATAAAGTCTGCCTTGCCTTCTCGCAAGATCTTCTCCCCAAGTTCAGGATCAAGTCCACCTACCACAATAACCGGAATAGAAAGAAGCTTTTTCATCCCTTCGGCTAAGAGCATATTGGCTCCAGCACCCTTTTGCTTCCAATAATATTCCTTGGGGAAATTTTTTATGGGGATTGGAGGTTCCGGATAGAAAAGATAATCAGGTAGAAACCCGCCCACGTGATATCCCAACCACTGATTTCTTACCTGAATGGCATCAGCACCGGCTGCCTCTATTATTTTCGCTAATCCCTGGCTATCCTCAACTGTCATACACTTGTCATCGTCAATATCGGCAGGCTGACCGATTTCGATGCCATTCATACAGACGGAGACCGGGAAATCCTGTCCGACACGTCTTTTGATCTCCCGTATGATTTCCACGAGAAAGCGTGCTCTTTTTTCCCGGCTGCCTCCATACGCATCCGTGCGTCTATTCCAGAACGGAGAGAGGAAGTTGTGCACCAAATGAGTGCTACCGGCATTTATATCTACTCCATCGAAGCCTGCCTTTTGCGCCCGTATCGCGGCACTGGCGTACTTGTCAACGATTTCCTCAATCTCGGGGATGGTGAGTTCCTTAAGCACGTCTCGATGAAAATCAGCCATTGAATCTATGTTGACGGGGGAAGCCCCTATCGGCGGCAGGTCGGAAATAGGTGGCTCGTTAGGGAAAAGCGGGTTCTGCCAAGGGCCAAGATGGACCATCTGCATGAAGGTCGGGCAGCCGTGTTTATGGATTACCTCTACCAGCTCGCTCATGCCTTCAATGTATTTGTCTTCATCGAGGCGATATATTTGTTTCCAGCGGGAGCTCGAAGGATAATCAATGGTCGGGGATTCTACTATCAGTAGGCCGACGCCGCCCCTGGCTATTGCTTCATAGTAAGCTAAGATCGTCTTGTTCATATGCAGCTCGTCCTCGTGCCAGTACAGCGTGGTCGCCCCGGTTTTTATCAACCGATTCCGGGTTTTCACCGACCCGATGTAACCAGGTTCAAGAAGCTTTTCAAATTTTATCTTAGGACTCATGTACTCTTCCTTGTGACCATTTTGAAGTACCCGTAACATAGCTTGTTTCCCCTGAAAGATCAATATAGAACGCAGTGCGACAGAGTACGGTAGTAGGACATGTGGATCTTCCACGTTCCAGTCTGCGCAGGAAAATAAGTTGTCTGAGGGGTACTATCGTGATAGACTCACAACTTTGTTGAAGCAAGATAGTAAATGATAGTAATGAAGGTATACAAACATTGTTTGGGTTCGACTATCGAATGACGTTCAAGAGGAAGCAAGACTATGGCTCGTAGTACAAAATTCAAGAAGCTTATGGAGCCTGGGTACATCGGGTCAGTATGCACACGGAATTGTATCTTAAAGACCGGTGCGCATGCAGGTTTTCATAAGTATATTGATGGTTTCTTTCCCCAAGGAGCTATGGATTATTATGAATCCATTGCTCGTGGTGGCGCCGGCATCGTGACGATAGGCGCAGCGGACATTAACCCCCCCATTGGTCTGGTGCCGAATGAGGGCTACCGTTTGGATGAGGATAAATATATTCCCAGTGTCGCTCAAGTGGCTGATGTTATTCATAAGTACGACTGCCCGGCGTTCATACAGATGTTCCAAATGGGCCCCATGCACCCCGGTGCCATGACAGGGCTCACGCCGGTATCGTCATCGCATATTCCAAAGGATGAACTCCCGATACCCTGGTTCACGGAAGCCAAAGAGCTGACCGTGCCGGAAATAGAGGCTCTCGTAGAAACGTTTGTTAAAGGCGCAGAACGGGCGCAGAAGGCAGGTTTTCAGGGGGTAGAGTTGAATGGTGCTTGTGTGCATCTACTCAATAGTTTCCTGTCCCGCGATTGGAACCGGCGACATGATGAGTACGGCGTCGATTCCATGGAAAGTCGGGCGAAAATCTTCACCGATATAATCAGAGGAATTAAGCAGTGCAATGGGGATGATTTTGCTATTATCGCCATGATCAATGGCATGGAATACGGGAGAGAGAAGGGTATTACTGTCGAGGAAAGCACAGAAATTGCCAAGCTACTGGAAGCCGCAGGTGCCGATGCCATCCATGTCAGGGTTGAATATCATTTCAAATATAATGATGGCAGTGCCGACAGCACCCAATTTCCAGAGGTGATGTTCTATCCGGAGCCGCCGGCACAACTCCCTGACTATATCGACGGCAGCCGCTATGGGAAAGGAGCGGCTGCCCCTATAGCAGGTGCCATCAAGCGGGCGATATCCATACCGGTCATCACCGTGGGACGCTTCGACCCCGAACTCGGGGAACAAACACTGCGGGATGGCAAAGCGGATTTCATCAGTATGAACCGGCGCTTGATGGCCGACCCACAATTACCCAACAAGGTTGCCGAGGGCAGAACTGAGGATGTCGCTCCCTGTACTGCTTGCCTTACCTGTTTTGAAATGAACCTGCAGGGCATACCAATAAGCTGCCGGATCAACGCTGCCCTGAGCAAGGAGCGTGAATATGAAATTAAACCGGCGTCCAAGAAAAAGAGGGTAGTGGTTGTCGGCGGTGGGCCAGCAGGAATGGAGACCGCCCGGGTAGCTGCCCTACGGGGTCACGAGGTCATACTCTACGAGAAAGAGACCAAACTGGGCGGTTCGTTGCCCTTGGCGGCCATGGTCAAGGGCCAGGAGCGCGAAGAGCTCATGGGCATCGTTGAATACCTGCAGACCCAGCTTACCAAGCTAAGTGTCAAGACCGTTCTCGGCCAGCAGGCCACCCGGGAGCATATTAGGTCGCTTAAGCCGGATGTACTAGTTATTGCTGCCGGCGGTTTGCACAACATCCCGGATATCCCGGGTATCAAGTGGAAAAACGTAATGACCAGCGAGCAGTTGCATCAACGTCTCAAGAAATATCTAAAGTTCTTTGGTCCCGATATGTTAAGTAAACTTACCACATTATACCTGCCCGTCGGCAAGAGAGTGGTTGTCATGGGTGGGGGCATTCACGGTTGTCAGACGGCTGAATTCCTGGTGAAGCGTGGCCGGGAGGTAACCATTGTGGACAGCAGTGAGAACATAGGGGAAGGGCTTGTGACATACCTTCTCAAGCCGCTATTGCTGGACTGGCTGAAGAGTAACGGAGTGGCCATGATAACCGGGGTCAAGTATAAGGAGATAACCGATCAGGGGTTGGTCATCGCCGTTAAGAAGAAACAGCAGATCATTGAGGCCGATACGATTGTGACGGCACTCCCCCTGAAGCCGAACACCGAGCTTCTGAAAGGTCTGAAGGATGGTGTTCCTGAAGTCTATGCCATTGGAGACTCCAGGGAACCCAACCTGATCATAGATGCTATTGCTGACGGCTCGCGCATTGGACATGCTATTTAAGCCGTAAGAGGGTCACATCGCATACTTATTCCCTTCGGGGGAATGGAAGGAAACCCTCGTCTTGAGGCGAAGGGGTTAAGGCATTGTCCAATGCTTATGAGGAGGGCAGATAGACCTATCCTCCTTTGTGCCGCCCGAACTGCACGTAATTATATTACAGATCATTGATGATATTCTCTTTTCGCTACCATGGAATGCGCAATAAACCGGTATGGGTGTTGCGTTTTGCCAATGGACAGCGCGCGCAAAGACAAACAGCCGGAGCTTCAGGAGGCACGATGAAGATTCTTGAAAAGCCGAGATACAAGGTGGTTGGTGACATCACGCCCTTTGATGAAAGGGACAATGTCCAGGCACGTAACACCTTAGAGACTGGCTCAAAGGAGTATAAGGAGTTCTACCACAAACATCCCGAGTGGGAGAAAAAAGACCAAGCGATCAGGCAACTGCCGGGGATGTCCGGGGTCGGCAATCCTCTGGATATCCCCTTTCTCGGGGAGCAGATGGAGAATCTCATACGCTACGGTAGTGTGGTGGACGGTCCTGTCTCCCCGCAGAGGCAGGAGCTCACACCGGAGCGGGCAACAGAGAAGATCAAGGGGTTCGCCCATCATTTGGGTGCAGATTTGGTCCGTATCGGTCCACTTAATCCCGCCTACGTCTACACGCATATCGGGAAGACCTGGCACGACCCGGCCAGAGGGTATGGGGAGCCAATACACCTGGATCATAAGAACGCCATCAGCATTGCGGTAGGGATCAACCCCGACCTGATCAAGACCGGGCCGGTGCTCCCTGAGGTGATCGAGATCATGCGCGTGTACGTTCACCTGGCGACCATTGCCGTAACCGTTGCGGGTTACATTCGTGCCCTCGGCTATCCTGCACGTGCCCACATTATCTCCAACTACCAGGTCCTGTGCATCCCGTTGGCCATCGATGCGGGGATGGGTGAGTTGGGGCGGCATGGGCTCATGATTACCAAGGAGTTAGGGAGCTGCCTAAAACTAGCCACCGTCACCACTGATCTTCCTCTGG
Source organism: uncultured Thermodesulfobacteriota bacterium (assembly GCA_964459135.1). Lineage (GTDB taxonomy): Bacteria > Desulfobacterota > B13-G15 > B13-G15 > RBG-16-54-18 > CAYWLI01. Next base: position 5,417 of record CAYWLI010000079.1, read on the forward strand.
TCCATGGCCCACCCGTCGATATTGGTGTCGACGAGTTCTGCCAGGACTGCAAGATCTGCGCAGAAAACTGTCCCAACGGTGCCATTTCTTATGGAAAGAAAAAGGTTATGAGAGGCGTTGAGAAATGGTGCATTTCCCCGGAGGCCTGTTTCACGGTCTGGAACGAGACGGGGACCGACTGTGGTGTCTGCGTGGCATCATGTCCCTGGACGAAACCCAGGACGTGGTTTCACAATGTGGCGAGAGAATTTGCAACCAGGAAGTTCAAGGCCGGGCTTTGGATGAGCCATGGGGAAAAACTTGTTTACGGGAAGTTTAAGCCTCATCCTGTCCCTTCCTGGCTGGAAGAGCCGGATCCCGTCTGGAAAAAATACAAGAAGTTTTTATAGTTTTGCAACGCGTAACGAAAACCGCATCAACACCTCAACCGGCCCTATAAAACGGGCCTTTTTATTGCTCGGGAATGCTTAATATGATATAGAGGGGACGGGCAGGGGAAATTGTAGTGCAACGGTACATCCCTGTAGATGGAGGCTAAGAGCGGTGCTGCTTGCCGGCGACATCGGTGCAACCAAGACTAGTCTTGGTGTATACTCAAAGGAAAAGGGACCGCGTGAGCCGATCGTTGAGGAGACCTTTGCCAGTAGCCAGTTTTCCAGTCTCGAAATGCTCGCGGGCGAGTTCCTCACCCAGACCAACCTGGATGTGGATCGAGCCGTTTTCGGCGTGGCTGGTCCCGTCATGGGTGGCCAGGCCACCATCACCAACTTATCATGGGTCATTGACGAGGTACAGCTCAAGAAAAAGCTGAAGCTACAATCCTTACTCCTCCTCAACGACCTTAAGGCCCTTGCCCAAGGGGTGCCCCTGCTCGAACCAGAGGATCTGTACACCCTTAACAAGGGGGAGCCAAACCTTGACGGCACCAAGGCTGTTCTTGCACCGGGTACTGGTCTGGGAGAGGCGTTTCTTACCTGGGATGGATCGCGTTACCGAGCTTATGCCTCGGAGGGTGGTCATACCGATTTTGCGCCCATCAACCCATTGGAGAGCAATTTGTTGCGTTATCTTCAAGAAAAAGGGGGGCATGTGAGCTATGAGCGCATCTGTTCTGGTATGGGTCTGCCTAATATCTATGCCTACCTCAAGGACAGCGGCCATGCCGATGAACCAGCCTGGCTGGCAGAACAACTAGCAGCAGCAGACGATCCGACCCCGGTTATCGTCAACGCAGCGCTCGATGAAAAGGCGTCATGTGAACTCTGTAAGGCCACCCTTAAGCTCTTTATCTCTGTATTGGGCTCCGAGACAGGAAACGTGGCGCTCAAGGTGCTGGCAACCGGTGGGGTCTACCTGGGAGGAGGCATTCCCCCTCGCATCCTGCCCGCTCTTAATCAGGGGGTTTTTATGCAGGCCTTTTTGAACAAAGGACGTCTTTCTGATTTCCTGCAGAATGTGCCGGTATATGTCATTCTGAATCCCAAGATCGCCTTGATAGGTGCGGCCTTTTACGGGCTGGAATTATACAAAGAGTGACACTTGATGTGAAAGGAGAACGCGATGAATGATCAGGCAACACTCGATGAACGATGCATTAATACCATTCGCTTTCTGGCCATCGATGCCATACAAAAGGCCAACTCGGGGCATCCCGGTATGCCGATGGGGGCTGCGGCGATGGCCTATGTCCTGTGGCAGCGACACCTGAAACACAACCCTGCCAATCCCGCATGGGTGGATCGCGACCGCTTTATCCTCTCGGGAGGGCACGGCTCAATGCTGCTGTATGCGCTGCTCCATCTTACAGGCTACGACCTGTCGCTCTCAGAGTTGCAATCGTTTCGGCAGTGGGGAAGTAAGACGGCCGGCCACCCGGAGAGTAACATCACGCCTGGTGTCGAGGTCATTACCGGCCCGCTCGGCCAAGGGATGAGCAACGCGGTGGGGGTGGCCCTGGCTGAGGCCCACCTTGCAGCACGATACAATCGGCCTGATCATACGATTGTCGATCACTTCACCTACGTTATTGCCAGCGATGGTGATCTCATGGAAGGGGTTGTGGCCGAGGCGTCTTCTCTGGCCGGCCACCTCGGGCTCGGCAAATTAATCGTCCTGTTCGACGATAACCTTATTTCTTTGGCCGGCTCAACAGCACTCACCTTTACTGAAGATGTGGGCAAGCGATTTGAGGCGTATGGGTGGCACGTGCAGCATGTGCCGGATGGTAATGGCCTCGCTGCCATTGATACTGCACTCCATGCCGCCAAAGATGAAACCTCCCGTCCATCGCTTATCTGTGTACGCACTATTATCGGCTATGGTGCGCCGAACAAACAGGGGACCTTTCATACGCACGGCTCACCCCTAGGGCCGGAAGAACTGCGTGCGGCCAAAGAAAACCTCGGCTGGCCTCTTGAACCGACATTCTTCATCCCTGACGACGTATCGCATCATTTTCGCAAGGCCCTGGCGGAGGGGGCGGCACAAGAAGCCGAGTGGGAAGCTGCATTCTCGGCTTATGCAGAATCGTACCCAGATGAGGCGGGTGAATTCATGCGCAGGATGGGCGGTGGACTCCCCGCTGGTTGGGATGCGGCGCTGCCGACCTTTCAGGCAGATCCAAAGGGCATAGCCACCAGGAAGGCCTCAGAGGCTGTCATGCAGGCCCTTGCACCAGGGGTGTCAGAGCTCATGGGGGGATCTGCCGATCTCAACCCGTCCACCTTGTCCTGGCTCAAAGGGTTCGGCGATTTTCAATCCCCCAAGACTTCCCCTGCGGAGCTACAAGGAGCGGTGGGGGGTGAGTGGGGTTATGGGGGTCGCAACGTGCATTTCGGTGTTCGGGAGCATGCCATGGGCGCCATCACGACTGGTATGGCCTTGCACGGTGGCTTTATCCCCTATACTGCCACCTTTCTGATATTTTCTGATTACATGCGTCCTCCTATGCGTTTGGCAGCCATGGCGAAGACACGCGTTGTCTATATCTTTACCCACGACAGCATCGGCTTGGGTGAAGATGGCCCAACCCACCAACCTATCGAGCAACTGATGAGCCTGCGAGCCGTCCCCAACCTGACCGTCATTCGTCCGGCCGATGCCGCGGAGACCGTTGAGGCATGGCGGATGGCCCTGCTGAAGACCGATGGCCCCACGGCCCTCGTCTTCACGAGGCAAGGCGTGCCGGTGCTGGATCGTACCGAATATGCACCGGCCGAAAATCTGAAACGCGGCGGTTATATCCTGTGGGAATCGGCAAACGTTGCTCCCGAGGTGATCCTCATCGGTACTGGCTCTGAAACGCACATTGCTCTCGAGGCGGGCAAACAACTGGCTGCTCAAGGGGTGGGGGTCAGGGTGGTTGCCCTGCCCAGCTGGGAGCTCTTCGATCAACAGCCGGCACAATACCGCGAGACCGTGCTGCCGCCGAACGTTACAGCCCGGGTTGCGGTGGAGGCAGGCATCACACTGGGGTGGGAGCACTACGTCGGATTGGAAGGAGCAATCGTCGGTATGAGGAGTTTCGGGGCCAGCGCCCCCGCTCAGGTCCTGTACGAGAAGTTCGGCATTACTGTCGAAGCCGTCGTGCAGACCGCCAAAGGACTCATAAAGCGAAAATAAGGGGTCGGGATCACGTGGTTTTCCGTTTGAAGGACACATCGAAAAGAGAGCAAACATGACCGTTCAACAGGATGTATCATTCAGTTTCGGGGCATACCAAGATGCGGTAAATGCAGCCCTTGCCGAAATCAGAGACCAGCGGGTGATGACGCGTATTTGGGATCACGATCATACCGTTTGGAAGCCCGAGCCAACGGAGATCACCAATCGTCTGGGTTGGCTCCATATCGCTGAGGCGATGGGGGATGAGGTCCAGCGCCTGCAGGCGTTCGCCGATGCCGTGCGAGCGGATGGATATACCCATGCCCTGCTGCTCGGGATGGGGGGGTCGAGTTTGGCCCCGGAGGTCTTTTGCAAGACCTTCGGCGTACAAGCAGGGTATCTGGACCTTGCCGTACTCGACAGCACTGATCCCGCTGCCGTTGCTGCTCATGCCGAGCGGCTTGATCCTCAGCGGACGATCTTTATTGTATCCACCAAGTCCGGTACCACGGTTGAGACCCTCTCTTTTTTCAAATTCTTCTATAACTGGGTGAGCGATGCAATCGGCGCACAGCGGGCCGGGGACCGTTTCATCGCCATCACCGATCCGGGCTCATCGCTGGTTGAACTTGCTGAGAGATATCACTTCCGGGAGATATTTCTGAACGATCCGAACATCGGCGGCCGTTATGCGGCCCTTTCGTTCGTTGGGTTGGTGCCGGCGGCACTGATCGGGATGGATATAGCGTTATTGCTCAACCGGGCCATAGCAATGGCCGACAATTGTAAGGTATCAAACCCTCCGAAGGGGGATGATACTATCGCTGCCCGCATGGGAGCGGTATTGGGAGCGTTGGCCAAGGCAGGTCGGGATAAGGTGACCCTAATTGCATCGGCACAGGTCGCGAGCCTTGGCGATTGGTTAGAGCAGCTTATTGCCGAGAGCACCGGCAAAGAAGGGAAGGGTATCGTGCCGGTGGTGGGGGAGTCACTGGGCTCACCGGAAATCTATGGTGCGGATCGCCTCTTCGTCCACCTCTGTCTGGAGGGAGATACAACGAACGATACGGCAGTGGCTGCATTGGAAAAAGCAGGACATCCTATCATTCGCATTTCCCTGCATGACCGTTACGATCTCGGAGCACAATGCTTTTTGTGGGAGATGGCAGTCGCCGTAGTCTGCCACATGCTGGGGGTCAATCCTTTCAATCAACCCAATGTCGAGGCTGCCAAGACCCGCGCCCGTCAGGCTGTAGATGAATACACAAAAAGGGGAACCCTTCCTGTTGAGACCCCGACCTTGACTGAAGGGGATATTGCGGTCTACGGTGCGGTAAAGGCCGAGAATCCTGGTGCAGTGCTGACCACCTTTTTCAGTCAGGCCGAACCGGGCGCCTACGTTGCCATCCAGGCCTATGTGCAGCCTACTGCTGAGATCGAGGCGGCGTTGCAAGGGCTGCGCACGAAGGTGCGAGACCAATTTCGATTGGCAACGACCGTCGGCTATGGTCCGCGCTTTTTGCACTCCACCGGTCAACTGCACAAGGGGGATGGGGGTCGCGGCCTCTTTATCCAGTTCACCGTTGATGACTCCACAGATATTCCTGTCCCTGATGAGGCAGGGTCGCCGGATTCTTCTCTTACGTTTGGATTACTTAAGACGGCCCAGGCCCATGGTGATCAACAGGCATTGTTGGATGCCGGGCGGCGGGTGATCCGCTTTCACCTGGGGAGGGATGCTGTGAAAGGGCTCAAGGCCCTGAACGCGGCAGTATCATAAACATGAGGTACCGGTTTCTGGGTCCTCATACGATGGGGACGGGGGGGGGAGACGCTTAGTGAAAAAAGACGTTATTGGGTTCAAGCAGCAGGCCGCTGAGCGAGCGGTGGAGTTCATTGAGTCGGGGATGATAATAGGTCTGGGGCATGGGAGCACTGCCATTTTCGCCGTGCGCGGCATCGCTGAGTTGTTGAAGGCCGGTGCATTGAAGGAGATCCTCGGAGTACCCTGCTCAACTCAGGTCGAAGCGGAGGCGCGGCAGCTCGGCATACCGCTGACCACCCTGGAAGAGCACCCGAGCATTGATGTGACGATTGACGGGGCGGATGAGGTGGACCCGAATCTCGATCTGATCAAAGGGGCCGGGGGTGCGCTCTTGCGTGAAAAGATCGTTGCTCAAGCCAGTCGTCGAGAGATCATTGTCGTTGATGAATCAAAGCTCTCTCTTGCCCTGGGCACGCACAGGGCGCTGCCCATAGAGGTAGCGCCTTTTGGGTGGCGCGCGCAGACAACGTACCTTGAAACACTCGGTTCCCGTGTGAGCGTTCGGCAAACAAGCAAGGAGACTCTTTTTAAGACCGATCAAGGAAACCTGATCATAGACTGTACCTTTGGTCCCATTGAACAGCCCGCTCTCTTGGGGGCTACGTTAAGCGAACGGGCTGGTATTGTGGAACACGGGCTCTTCCTCGGCCTGGCTACGGACATAATCGTCGGGGGGGCTGAGGGGGTTCGCCATCTCAGGCGCGATCAACAGCAATAGATGAAAGGGGTGTCATTATGGAACTGGCTCTGATCGGTCTCGGGCGGATGGGGATGAACATGGCTACCCGTCTGTTGCAGGGCAACCACCGCATTGTTGCCTATGACCTGAACGAAACTGCTGTCAAGGCTGCTGAAAAAGCGGGGGCAGAGGGGGCACGCAACCTTGGTGATATACGGGGTAAGCTGTCGGCACCACGCATCGCCTGGGTGATGGTCCCTTCAGGAGACTCCACCGAGAAGATTTTATCAGATTTGGCTGAGGTGCTGGAGAAAGGCGATATCATCATCGACGGCGGCAACAGCAATTACAAGGACTCCGTGCGCCGTGGCGCCATGCTCAAAGAAAAGGGCCTTCACTT
>CAYWLI010000080.1:0-10922 GCA_964459135.1 uncultured Thermodesulfobacteriota bacterium
AATAGAAGAATATATCGAGAGGAGAATGTTTAAACACAAATTTGAATATAAAAAGATATTAAGTGAATTGAGCGAAATAATTGTTTACTTTTTGGATGAAAAGGAGCTCTTTAAAAAAGCCGGAAATATTTTAACCAGAGACTTAGGAGCAGAAGGAGTTTCCTTCTTTATGCTGGATAAAGAAAAGATGGCTTATACCATACGAGCATCACAAAAACTTGAAAAACTCAAAGTCAGAGAATTACCTCAAGAAGATGCGCTCTTTCAGTGGTTACAAGAGAAGAAACAACCTATTGTAAAGGAGGTATTGGAACGGTCAATTGATAAGCCAGACATCAAAAGGGTTGTGGAGAGATTGGATTCTATGGAATCAGAGGTGTGTATACCTTTGCTAACGAGGGATGAATTAATCGGGATTCTCAATCTCGGCCACAAGCGAAGCGGCGACATGTACTCCCATGAAGACCTGGATCTACTCGCTCAATTTGCTGCACAGGCCTCTGTTGCCCTGGAAAACGCCCGTCTCTACCAGGAGATGCAGCAGACACAGATGCTCATGCGCCGGACTGATCGTCTGGCCTCCCTGGGTTCTTTGACCGCAAACCTGGCACACGAGATCAGAAACCCCCTGGCCACACTTAAGACATTCTTGGATTTGTTTCCTCAACGGTATAGAGACAAGGAGTTTCGAGGCGATTTTTTGAAACTGACCACCTCCGAGCTGGACCGAATCACTACACTGGTCACAGACCTATTAAGCTTCGCCCGGCCGGCAAAACCCGACGTTAAGAAGGGGAATATCAATCAGGTCTTGGAGGACGTCATTCATCTCGTCGCGGTGGAGGCGAAGAAACAGAATATCACCATTAATACGAACTTGCAAAAAATCCGTCAGGCACTGCTCGACGCGGATCAAATGAAGCAGGTCTTTCTCAATATCTTTTTAAACGCCTTTGATGCCATAAAAAAACGTGGGAGGATATCGGTTGAGAGCAGGGATATCAGAAAAAATGGCATGGATTATGTCCAGGTTGAGATCTCTAACAACGGAAAAAGTATCCCTGAGCAGATGCTGGAGCATATCTTTGATCCTTTTTTTACCACCAAGAAAAAGGGAGGTGGCTTGGGACTCTCCATTTCGCACCAGATTGTGCAAGAGCACAATGGCATCATAGAGGTCGAAAGCATAGCAAAAAAGGGCACCACCTTCATTGTAACCATCCCCTGCGAATCCTAGAAAGCCAAACCCATAAGGTTATGCACACCTATTCTCTCGTATGGAGGATAGCATCGGTACAAGCTTGCTGCACATGCCTAACTATCTGATTTGAAAGGGAAAAAATACCGGCAGCATATACAAAAAAAACTAGTCCTTTTATTCACTTAATCCCTCGTGTTATTAACATCCGTTATCTTCTTTTTCACAAAATAGACCTTTTTTGTCCACATAGGTGCCATTTTTTGTCACTATTGCTTTGCGTATTTCTGTAATTTATTTTTGTATATTTGTATTTTTCTCTTGCAATTGACTATAAGATCTTGTAATATACATGCTTAGGAGCTTTACTCCATCAAGTAATATGCTGCTTGTTCGGTGTAAAATTTTAGGCATAAAATTTGCTGTAGAATATACTGTAAGGAACAAAAAGTGAGACCAAATATCCTAATTGTTGACGATGAGCTCGGGCCAAGGGAATCCCTGGGGATGATCCTGAAGCCTTCTTTTAATGTCTACTCGTCAGAAGACGGAAAACAAGCCCTCCAAATTATCAAGAATACAAACGTTGACATCGTCACGTTGGACCTCAAGATGCCGGTCATGTCAGGCGAAGAAGTCCTGAAGCGAATAAAGGCATATGACCCCACCATCGAGGTCGTTATCATCACCGGCTATGGGACGTTAAAATCGGCAGTAGAGGCCATAAAATACAACGTATTCGATTATATCCTCAAGCCCTTTAATGTGTCGGATATCCTCGCGACCGTCAAAAGATGTCTCGAAAGAAGGGAAATGAGCCTGCGGGTGAAGGACTTTTTGACAGAAGTAGAAAAGGAACGTAAATCGCCCATAAAAATGTATAAACATATATCTCATTTCCTTAATAAATTAGATGAGTTCTACGATCCGGCCAAAAGCGAAGGGTATCTGGATTTTGTCAGGGTATTGGCTTCCACATTGGAAAGCGATGATCACTATACAAAAGGCCACTCGGAACGGGTTAATGAATACGCCCTTAAGATGGCTGAAGGACTGAGGTTGTCCGAAATAGATAAGAATAATCTCCAAGTCAGTGCCTATCTGCATGATATCGGTAAAGTTGGAATAACCGTCAAAAATGGCACGCTGGATGATAATGAGTGGGCTGAAATGAAGGATCATCCCGAAAAGGGGACACAGATGGTCTCCCCCTTGCGGCTACCCAATGAGGTAGTAGCGGGTATCAAGTATCATCACGAAAGGATGGATGGAACAGGCTATCCTGACGGTATGAAGGGAAAACAAATACCCCTCTTCGCCCGTATCATAGCCATTGCAGATGCATTCAATGCCATAACAGTGGGGAGGCCCTATAAGGCTGCCTTGAGCAAAAACGATGCACTGCTTGAATTGGAGCGAAACACCGATTCTCAATTTGATAAAGAACTCGTTGAAATATTTGTTCAAAAGATGAGAAAAAAATGATGGGCACATTGATCCGTTGCACTACATGCAATGCAATCATGCATATGACAGAAGGAGATTTCTCTCCTCACTATACATGGAATGGTGGAGAAATCAAAAAAATAGAAATGGACGACAGAAAGGCATTTCTGGAAAAACACAAAGGCCATAACACAGAGCACCTGACTCCTCTCACCCCTCCCATAAGTGACAAACCGTACAATGAACCCCTCAAGACAAGTTATTTTGAAGCTACGAATGGCAACGAGCGATTCTTGATCAAACGGTGGCGCACCAAGATCGAGGACCCCTTTGCCTATGAGATCATCGAGGGAAGCATTAAACTCACGAACGGCACGCTCCGTATCCAGACCTCGGCGATAAAGAAACAACTACAAGCGGAAGGCGATTCATTGATCTCAGAAAGAAAGGTAAACTCCTTTATTCAGGCCGTCCGCGCAGAGGTCGAGCTACTAGATCCTGCGGCCCTTGCGGTCTCAGCCGAAGGGGAGACACCGTTAGCCTCCTACTATCAATTGGGGAGCTCATGTGTAGACCGGATCTTGACACGGTGCAGGGATAAATTTACTCAACACGAACTGAACAAGCTCAGGGATTTCATCAATCAACATAACGAGTATGCTGATGTCATGACTGTTGTATCGAAAAAAGAGTTTGCAATTAAAACAAGAGTCCAAAAGAAAGATTCACCAGAAGCTGTTCACCCTAATCAGCACATCGGGATATCCCGCTAAGATTCCAAAGAACAACAAAATATGGTAAAAACAAAATAGGCTAGCGACACACGCTAACCTATCTGAGCGTCTTGGCGCCCCCGGCAGGATTCGAACCTGCGGCACCAGGATTAGGAATCCTGTGCTCTATCCGCCTGAGCTACGAGGGCGCTGATAATATATATTAGATTTTTTAACACCTTCACAACCGAGAGTCAAGTACAGGCAGGTTATTGCAAAAGGTACGTCGCAAGCCAGAGCATCTCAATAATCACGCGAGCGCAGGCAGATCGGCGCTCTTCAGCAACCTGTCAGGTTTTTACATCCTCGAGTAAAATCAAATCCTTCTGCTCCATCACCTTGCGCAGATGTTGGAGGGCTTTAACTTCGATCTGCCGAATACGCTCCCTCGTAACACCGAACATCTCACCGATGGACTCCAGGGTCTTTGCCTCCCCATCCCGCAGACCGAAACGCAGCTTGATCACTGCTCGTTCCGTCGGGGAGAGAAGCTCCAACCACGAGGTGACCAGCTTGACGAGCTCAATATGTTCTGTGATGGAGAAAGGGCCTGGCTGCTCTTTCTCCGTGAGAATATCCGACAAGTGATAGTGTTCATCCGCATCTAACGGGGCCTCAATGGAAGTGGCCTTGCGTACAACCATCATCAACCGATTTACATAGTCAGCATCCACCTCCATTTCCTTGCTTAACTCTTCAAGGAGGGGTTCTCTCCCTAATCGCTGCGTTAAAGCGCGTATGACCCGAATCATCCGTTTCATATCTCCGACCACATGGGCGGGAAGCCGTACGGTCCTGCTTTGACTTACCAGTCCACGCTCAATAGACTGCCTGATCCAGAGAACGGCATACGTAGAAAAACGACAATTCTTTTCCGGCTTAAATCTTTCCACCGCCTTGATGAGTCCGATATTCCCCTCTGCGATCAAGTCCAGCAGCGGCAGGCCTTGTCCCATATAGCGTTTGGCCACCTTGACCACCAACCGTAGATTGGACTCAATCATCCTCTTTCGAGCCGCATCGTCCCCCTGCGCAATCCGCCGAGCCAGCTCCTGCTCCTCCTCCGGCGTGAGGAGTTGCGATCCCCTGATATCCTGGAAGTACAACCGCAGGGAATCGAGTGCCTCGTCTCCAACATCCCCGCGTTCATTTCTCCTCGCGGCAATTCCCCTATTTTTCTTCATGATCACCTTCTCGAGGGTAGAAACGGCACGGGATTTATAGGCTGGCTCCCCGTGCGGATCTCAAAATGTGTGGCATTTCCCGTTTTTCCAACCCGGGCGATGATGAGGAAAACCAAGCAGAGAGAAATAGAACGTTTCACCGCAGCATATCCATGATCATGGCAATGGCCTCACGCCCTCCCTGGACTAGGGGGATCCTCCCTTCCAGCTCCCAGGTCTTGATCCCCACGATGGGCTTTCCCACCTTGAGGGCAATGGCGATCTCCGAGAGGGTCCCGGTTTCGCCATCCACGGCGACGAGGGCATCAGAGGCATGAACGACCAGGACATTGCGGGCGTGACCGAGCCCCGTCGGTATCACGAGATCGCAGTACGGGTTGGCGTCTCCCTTATTAGTGGTGGGGAGGATTCCAATGGTGATCCCCCCTGCCTCCCTAGCCCCGCGGCAGGCCGCCTCCATCACCCCGCCGAGGCCGCCGCAGACCAAAGAGCATCCGTTCCGGGCGATCTCACGCCCCACCTCCTGTGCAATCTCATATATCTCGGCGGAACACGTTCCCCCGCCGATAACCCCGATCTGCGCCTTCACCCCTCTGCCTTCCATCCATGATCTCCAACCAACTTTACAAACCGGACACCCCCCAAATCTTCCTCGTGGTATCCCTTTTCCTTTTTCACCACCTTGAGGAGGATCTGGGAGTACTCGTCCCCCACCGGTATCAAAAGCCTCCCCCCTACCTTCAGTTGCTCCACCAGGGTTGAAGGGATCTCAGGTGCGCCGGCAGTCACCATGATTCCATCGAAGGGGGCTTCATCCACCCATCCATACGTGCCGTCAGATACCTGTATGAGGACATTGGCACAACCCAACTCATCCAGGATCTTTCTCGCCTTCGATGCCATAGAGCTGATGCGTTCGATGGAGAAGACGTGAGTGGTCAACTCCGCCAGGATGGCCGCCTGGTATCCGGATCCCGTTCCGATCTCCAGGACCTTCGCATCACCTTTGAGCTGCAAGGCATCGGTCATCAGGGCGACGATGTAGGGCTGAGAAATGGTCTGTCCCTGACCGATAGGGAGGGGGAAATCGCCATAGGCCTGATGCCACAGACCCTCCTCCACAAAGAGGTGTCGCGGGACCTTCCCCATAGCGTCCAGGATTCGCTTATCCTTTATCCGCCTGGCCACAAGCTGCTCTTTTACCATCTTTCTTCTGGCCAGGGCAAAATCCGGCTTCTTCAATCCCCTTCTTCCATCATCTTTTTCCATTGATAGAGGAGATGGATGGCCTCCCGAGGGGTCAAGCGATCGGGATCAAGGTTCAAAAGCTCCCGATAGAGTTGACCGTCCCTGACCCCAAAGAGGTTCAGCTGATCCCGGTCGTGCTCTGACCCTCTTTCTTTGGAGCGGGCGAGCCTCGGCATACCCTTCTCATCCAACTCACCTTTCTCCAGATTCGCCAGGACCTCCCGAGCCCGAGCCACCACCTCATCCGGCAGGCCGGCCAACCTGGCCACCTGGATGCCGTAGCTTCGATTGGTCCCCCCCTCCACGATCCTGCGCAGAAAGATGATCTCCCCGTTCCATTCACTGACCGCCACGTTGTAGTTCTTGACCCTCGGCTTGGTCATGGCCAGCTCGGTGAGCTCATGATAGTGAGTTGCAAAAAGGGTCTTCGGGCCTTTTTCATCGTGCAGATATTCCGCCACGGCCCAGGCAATGCTGAGACCGTCAAAGGTACTGGTGCCTCTGCCTATCTCGTCCAAGATCACCAGACTGCGGGGGGTAGCCTCCTTGAGTATATCAGCCGTCTCCCTCATCTCCGTCATAAAGGTGCTCTCTCCCATGGTCAGATTGTCCGAGGCCCCCACCCGGGTAAAGATCCTGTCCACCAGGCCGATGGTGGCCTCCCTGGCGGGCACGAAGCCCCCCATCTGGGCCATCAGACAGATGAGGGCCACCTGACGGATATAGGTGGATTTACCCGCCATGTTGGGGCCGGTGATAATGATCAGCTGGTTCTCCTCGCAGTCCAGACGGGCATCGTTGGGGACAAAGGGCTCGAGATGACCCATGCGCTCGACGACCGGATGCCTCCCTTCCACGATGACGATCTCATCCCCGTCCGTGACCCGCGGCCTGTTATATCCACACTGATCCGCCACCTCGGCCAAAGAAAGGAGGGCGTCAAGCTCTCCCACGGCAGAGGCAGTCCCCTGGATCCTGCGGTTATGCCCTGCCACCCGCTCCCGGATGCGTCGAAACAATTCATGCTCCAACGCTTTGATGCGCTCCTCTGCCCCCAAGACTTTGCTCTCGTACTCCTTGAGCTGCGGCGTGATGAACCGCTCGGCATTGGTCAAGGTCTGCTTGCGGATATAGTCCTCAGGGACCATATCAAGGTTTGGGTTGGTGACCTCAATATAGTAGCCGAAGACCTGATTGTACCGTACCTTTAATGAGGAGATGCCGGTGCGCTGACGCTCCTGACCTTCCATCCGGGCGATCCACCCCTTGCCGTCACGGCTTATCCCCCTCAGCTCATCGAGCTCTTCATTATATCCATCCTTAAAGATCCCCCCCTCGGTGAGGGTGATCGGCGGCGTCTCGATAACGGCATCCTCTATTAACTCGGCCACCTCTTGCAGATCATCCAACCCCCCTCTGATCTCTTGCAACAGGGGGGCGCTCAAGTCCGCTAACTCATCCCGCACCTGAGGAATCGCCTGCAACGTAGTCTTCAACGCGACCAAATCCCGGGGGTTCGCCCTCCCCATGGTCACCCTGGTGTTGAGGCGCTCCAGGTCATAGACCTCCTCTAAGCGTTCCCTGAGCTCAGCCCGCGTCAGGGGGGCCTCCTTGAGTTGAGCAACAGCCTCCAGCCGTCGCTCGATCTCCCCCGCATCGATCAGGGGATAGGCAAGCCATTCCCTGATTCTCCTCCCTCCCATGGCGGTGATCGTCTTGTCTAAGACAGCTAAAACAGTCCCCTTTTTGCCCCTTCCCCCCCCCGAGGAGAACAGCTCAAGATTGCGCTGCGTCGTCTCATCCAAGATCAGATAATCCGTGAGCAGATAGAGGGAGAGGGGTTTGATATGTCCGACATCGGTCTTCTGGGTTTCATGAACATAGTGCAGCACGGCACGGGCAGCAGAACGTGGTTCATGAACCACACTGGAGGGTATGAGTTCCCCCATGAAATCGTCGTGTGCGTCGTGATACAAGGAATCAGATACCGTGTTTACCAGCATCGTGGGAAATTCCCTCGTCAGGTCCGCCAGAATCTCATCCTTGTTCAAGCTCTCGGGGATCAATGCCTCCCGGGGCCGGTTCTTTTCCACCTCGCTCGCCAGGAGGTCCGCTCCATCGACCAGACACCCCTTGAACTCGCCGGTGGAGAGGTCCAAGAAGGCGAGACCATACCCTCCGTCCCCCCTGCACAGGCCCATCAAGAAATTATTCTCCTTTCCCTGGAGCTGGTCTCCCTCCACCACCATCCCCGGGGAGATCACCTGGATGACCTCCCGCTCCACCAGTCCCTTCGTTGCCCTGGCATCCCCCACCTGCTCGCAGATCGCCACTTTATACCCCTTCTCGATCAGCTTGGTGATGTAGGGTGCGGCGGCATGATAGGGGACTCCGCAGAGGGGGATGCGCTCTCGTTCCCCCCGTTCCCGGGAGGTGAGGGCGATTTCCAAGATCTTGGATGCAACCTTGGCATCTTCGAAGAACATCTCGTAAAAGTCCCCCATCCGGTAAAAGAGGATACAGTCTTGATACTGCCCCTTTATCCGTAAATACTGCCTCATCATGGGGGTCTGGTTCTGCATTCGAAGGGCCTCCAAGCCTCCAAAATGTAACAAAACGATGGGTTAATGTAAAGTTCACGCCGCCTAGTACAACAGAAAGGCGCGGACGACGTAGCATATCGTAAAGAGAAAACACCATAGATGATGGGCGACGGCGCTGAGCTAACCACTCAGCTCGGCAATTACCCCTCTCGCAGGAGGTGCTGGGCCAGCTCCAGATCAGCCGGGCCCGTGATCTTTATGTTGCGTGGGTCCCCCTCGATCACCCGCACCTGATTCCCCAGCCGCAGCACAAGGCCGGCGTCGTCGCTTGCATCTCTGATCCCCTCCTCCAGGGCCGTGCGGTGGGCCTCCCAGAGCGTTTGGAAGGGGAACGATTGGGGGGTCTGGACCTGACGCAGCTGCTCTCGGGGAAGGATTGTGGTGATCTCGCCATCGCGGCTCTCGACAATGGTATCGGTAAGGGGGAGGGCAAAGGTCATCCCCTGCTCGCCTTCGCGAACTGCCTGCTCGATCATCCGCACGGTCAAGAGGGGACGGGCGGCATCATGGATGACGCAGATATGCGGGGGGTCCGCCGCAAGGTATTGCAGGGCCTGCCAGCAGGAAAGCTGCCTGGTCTCACCGCCGGTGATGATCCCCTTCACCTTGGTAAAGCCAAAAGGCTTCAGCTCATCAGAGCAGCGCTGCTCCCACCCTTCGGGCATCACCACGACGATGGCGTCGAGTGAGGGGGATTGCTGAAAGGCCTCCACCGTATGGACGATCATAGGCCTCGTGCCCAAGGGGAGGAACTGTTTGGGAATATCCCCCTGCAACCGTTTTCCAACACCCCCTCCCAATATGATGGCAGTGTTTTTCATGAGGCCAAGATGCGGGCGATCTCGGGGAAGATGAGCTGTGCCACATCGGCGCGCGCCCCCCCATGGGTGATCACGATATATCTCCCGTCACAGGTCTGAGCTGCCACATCCTTTATCAGTTTCGCTAAAGCAGGGAAGAATTCAGGGGTAAGGCCGCGATCGCCATAATCCCCCTGGCAGGTATCATGCCCGAAGTTATGGAAGATCACGGAGGGGCGGATTTGTTCTACCCGGGTGCAAAACTCCTCTTGTACTCGCTGCAGGTATGTCTGATCATCTGTCCGCCACCCCACATTGCAATCGACCTTGGTCCCATCTGAGGATTGCCAGTCGGTGTCGCAAAAACAGCAATGCAGGACGTCCTGATCGTCCTCAAAGACCGCCCGCGTCCCGTCACCGTGGTGGCAGTCGGTATCAATAATGGCAAACCGCTGCCACTCAGAGTGCTCGCGCAGATGGACCACTGCCGGACCAATACAGGAAAGATAGGTCCCCCCCCATGCCGAATCAGGACCGGCATGATGCCCGGCAGCCACGGAAAAGACCAGGGCATTGTTCAGGCGCCCCTCCGCTATACCACCCGCAGCGGCCACACACCCCCCTACTGTTCGTAAAGCACCTTCATAGTACCAGGCACCCCGCTCCCGGCTCAGGTGAGCAGGGGTGTGAACCTTGAGCAAGAGCTCTTCCTGGACCGGCTCAGGGGTGAAGAGCGTCACGGTCGGCAGATCTAAGACCGCCCCCAGGGCCTGGGGGAACTCCCTGAACTTATTCCCGATGATGGGCCAATCCCCATCTGACATGATGGGATGGAAGAAGATACCAGTCACTCTTTTTCACCGAGCCAGCGGCAATACCTCGAATAGGACAATTTCGAAAAGACAGCCTTTCGTCTTGTTATATAGGAGCAGGGGATACTGAGTCAAGGAGGAACTGAGGTCTCAGAGGGGGTAGCGTCCCTTTATCTCCTCATATTCCTTCGCCTCCCCCTTCTTCCCCCGCTTGCGAAAGCCATTGATGAGTACGTGGCACTTGCGGTGGAGCTCCTCGATGGTCAGCTCCCGCATCTGCGGGGTCAAGGCCCCTATCTCCAGGATCTTGACCAGGGCACGCACCCGATACCGGTCATTCCCCCACCCCTGCTGGGAGAGCTGGCCAGGGTGCCCTCCCCTCTTGACGATCAGCTTCTGAGGGATGAAGTTAACCGGAAACCGCGCAGCCATCCGCAGCCACAGATCGTAGTCCTCACACACAGGGAAGGAGGGGTCAAAGGTCCCGACCTCCTCAAAAAGCCCCCGGCGCATGAGGGCCGATGACGGACTGATAATACAGAGGGGGAGGCATTTGGCATAGATCTCTCCTGAATATTTGGTGTGTTTCTTCCGGGGATTGACCCGCACCCCGCGCCTGATCCAAATTTCATCGGTATAGCAGATCTGGGCCTCGGGATGTTCATCCATAAAGGCGACCTGTACCCCGAGCTTTTCCGGCATCCAGAGATCATCGGAATCCAGGAAGGCGATGAATTCCCCCTGGGCGAGCCCAAGGCCGTGGTTACGGGCCGAACTGACTCCATTATTATCCTGATAGGCATACCGCACCTGCCCGCGATAGTGCGCGAGGACCTCTTCCGTGCCGTCCTCAGAGCC
>CAYWLI010000081.1:0-10757 GCA_964459135.1 uncultured Thermodesulfobacteriota bacterium
TTCTCATTACCGATACCCTGATGATCTTTGACAATGTGAGGCACACCATCAAGGTAGTGGCCTGCGCCCTCACCGACGGGCGGGATGATCTCCGAGCGGTCTATGACGAGGCGATTGCGAAGATCGAAACGATGATCGAGACGATCAAGGCCCCTGCGGAAACGTGGACAATGCCACAGGGTCCAAGGGACGACATGTCCCCCCAATCCAATATGAATCCGGAGGCTTTCAAGGCAATGGTGAAACGGGCCAAGGATTATATCGTTGCCGGAGATATCATCCAAGTCGTCCTCTCACAACGATTTCAAAGGGAACACCGCGCTGACCCCATAAATCTCTATCGCGCCCTTCGGTACATCAACCCATCTCCCTACCTCTTTTTCCTCAAGCTCGAAGATCTCATCCTCATCGGCTCTTCACCGGAGGTCACGGTGCGCCTTGAAGACGGTATCGCCGAACTGCGCCCGATCGCCGGCACACGGAGGAGGGGGAAAAACGAACAGGAGGACAGGCACCTTTCCGACGAGCTCCTGCAAGACCCCAAAGAGAGGGCGGAGCACGTCATGCTCGTCGATCTGGGAAGAAATGACCTCGGCAGGATTGCCCGCATCGGCAGTGTGCAGGTGAATCAATACATGGTGGTGGAGCGCTATTCCCATGTCATGCACCTCGTCTCCCATATCCAGGCGCAATTGCTCAGTGGCAAAGACGCGTTTGATGTGCTCAAAGCCACCTTCCCGGCAGGCACCCTTACCGGCGCACCGAAGATCAGGGCGATGGAGATCATCGATGAGTTGGAGCCTTCCCGACGGGGACCCTACGGGGGGGCAGTCGGGTACTTCAGTTACACGGGAAATATGGATTTCTGCATCACCATTCGGACCATGCTGATTCTCGATGGAAAAATCTACATCCAGGCGGGCGCGGGGATTGTGGCCGATTCCGACCCTGACGCGGAATATCAGGAGACCGTCAACAAGGCAATGGGAATGATGCAGGCCATCGATATGGCTGCCTCGGGACTCGACATAACGGGAGGGAGCAATCAGCAAAAGAAAGGAAAGTAGCTATGATTTTGATGATCGACAATTACGATTCCTTCACCTACAACCTGGTCCAGTATATCGGCCAGCTCGGGGGTACGGTGGTGGTCCATCGTAATGACAAGATCTCAACTGATGAAATCCGGGAGCTGAAACCTGATGCCATTATTCTGTCCCCCGGCCCCTGCACCCCTCAAAAGGCGGGTATATCCGTTGAGGTGATCAGGCAATTCGGCACGACCATCCCCATCATGGGAGTCTGTCTGGGGCACCAAGCCATCGGCTATGCCTTCGGCGCCGAGGTGGTCAGGGCGAAGAGGATCATGCACGGGAAGACCTCCGCGGTCATCAATGATGGACGGACGATTTTTAAGGGGCTCCCCAATCCCTTTGTCGCAGGTCGTTATCACTCCCTGATCGTGGAGAAGGATTCCCTCCCAGACTGTTTTGAGATCAGCGCCGAGACAGAGGAAGGGGAAATCATGGGTATCAGGCATAAGGAATATCCAGTGGAGGGCGTCCAGTTTCACCCCGAATCGGTCCTCACACCGAACGGCAAGCGGGTCCTGAAGAATTTTCTGACCATGCTCGATGAACGATAAACGCTCCGGCAGAAAGCAAGGAGGTCAAACCATGATCAAAGAGGCCATTACAAAAGCAGTCAACAAAGAAGACCTGAACGAAGTAGAGATGATGCAAGTCATGAGCGAGGTCATGGGAGGAAAGGCAACACCAGCCCAGATCGCTTCCTTCATCACTGCCCTGCGGATGAAAGGGGAGACGGTGGAAGAGGTCACTGGCGCAGCCCGCATCATGAGACAAAAGGCGACCAGGATTGACGCTCGTTCGACAATCATCGTGGACCCCGTGGGAACCGGAGGGGACGGGATGAATTCCTTCAATATCTCCACGACGACGGCCTTTGTGGTGGCAGCAGCGGATATCACCGTAGCGAAACACGGAAACCGCGCCGTCTCCAGCGGCTGCGGGAGCGCCGATTGCCTGGAGGCCCTTGGCGTAAACATCAGCGCCGAACCGGAGATCGTCGAGGAATGTATCCAGCAGATCGGCATCGGCTTCCTCTTCGCCCCTCGACTCCACGGGGCCATGAAATACGCCATCGGGCCGCGAAAGGAGATCGCTATCAGGACGATCTTTAATATGTTGGGGCCCTTGACAAACCCGGCTGGGGCCACGGCCCAGCTCATCGGCGTCTATGACCCCAAACTGACGGAGATGTTCGCCGGGGTCTTAAAAAATCTGGGCACGAAGCGGGCCTTTGTGGTGCACGGCTCTGACGGTCTCGATGAGGCCACGGTGACGGGAGAAACGCGTGTCACCGAACTGAAGGACGATCTCATCAGTACCTATAATCTTGATCCCATTGAGATCTTCGGCGAAACCTATCGAGATGAGGAGCTGATCGGCGGAGACCCGTCAATCAATGCACAAATCACCAAAGATGTCTTGAGCGGCAAAAATGGGGCGCGCCGCAAGATCGTGCTGCTCAACGCCGCCTTGGCCATCATGGCCGGTGAAAAGGCTGCTAATATCAAGGAAGGTATTGCCATTGCCGAAGAGTGCATTGACAGCGGGGCCGCCATCAAGAAATTGCAGGCCCTCATCGAATTGAGCAATAGCTGAGCGATCCGTGATCCTCAAAAGGATAGTAGAGGCAAAACGCAAAGAGGTCGCTTCCCTTAAGGAGATGACCCCCCTCGCGCAACTGGAAAATGCCATAGGGAACCTTCTCCCTGTCCGCGATTTCAGGGGGGCCATCAGCAATGCACGCTGTTCAATCATTGCCGAGGTGAAGAGGAGTTCACCATCCAAGGGGAGGATCAGGGAGGAGTTTGACCCCGTGCAGATTGCCACGCTCTATCAGGACAACGGCGCGCAAGCAGTCTCAGTCCTTACTGATGAAGCATTCTTCGATGGGAAGGGGGCATATCTGTCGGGGATTAAAAAGAGCGTTGATCTCCCCCTCCTGAGAAAGGATTTTATTATCGACTCGTATCAGATCTATGAGACCAGGTTCCTTGGGGGGGATGCGTTGCTTCTCATCGCCGGCCTCCTAGAACAGGGGCAATTGCAGGAGTACATAGATCTCTCAGAAACACTCGGTCTTGCACCCCTTGTCGAGGTACATACCAGAGAAGAGCTCGACAAGGCACTTGCCGCAGGCGCCGGGATAATCGGCATCAACAACCGAGACCTCAAAACATTCTCTACCGATATCAAGACAACGCTGGAGCTCGCCCCGTTCATTCCCCGCGACAGGATTGTGGTGACGGAAAGCGGCATCAACACCAGAGAGGATATTGAGCAGCTCATGGAAGCGGGAATCCACTGCTTTCTGATCGGTGAGGCCTTAATGCGGGCCGAGGATATCGGGGGAAAACTCAGAGAACTTATGGGCACGGGGGCATAGGCAGCGATGGAGATAAAGATCTGCGGGATCACGAATATTGAGGACGCTTCCTTCGTAGCAACATGTGGTGCCGATGCTATCGGCTTTATCTTCTATCCGAAGAGCCCCCGGTACGTGGCACCCGAGACGGTCAAAAAGATCATAGAAACGATCTCTACGGAGATCACCACGGTCGGCGTCTTCGTGAACCATGAGGTCGTGGAGATCAAGGAGATAATCGATTTCTGCGGTTTCGACCTGGTCCAACTTCATGGTGATGAATCACCTGCATACTGCGGTCAATTCCCGCAATCACAGTTGATCAAGGCCCTCGGTCCCCGGGCAGAGGATGATTTAGGGAAAATGAGAGAGTACCCTGTCAAGGCCATCCTGGTGGATGCGCACGATCCAGTGCGCTACGGCGGTACGGGGGAACAATCGGATTGGGAGCTGGCCGCCAAGATCAAAGAGACACATCCCCTCATCCTCGCTGGCGGATTGACGTTGGACAACATTCAGGAGGCCGTCGAGATCGTCTCCCCCCATGCCGTGGACATCAACAGCGGCGCAGAGATCGCACCGGGAAAAAAGGATCATCAAAAGGTCAAGGCGATCATCGACCTCGTGCACCAATTAGAGGGGGAAGATACAAAGATATTTGGCAGGTGAAGTCATGCCCATCTCTGACCAACTATATGATAAGGTAAAACTATGAGAAAGCAGTGGCCGGATAAAGGCGGACATTTTGGCATCTACGGTGGGCGTTATGCAGCCGAGACCTTGATGCCCGCCCTCATTAAGCTGGAAGAGGCATATCTTCAAGCAAAAAAGGACAAGGCCTTTCAGGAGGAGCTCGACCAATATCTGCGGGAATATTCAGGGAGGGAGACACCCCTCTATTACGCCCGTCGTCTCACCGAGAAACTGGGCGGGGCCAAGATCTACCTCAAACGGGAAGACCTCGGCCATACGGGCTCCCACAAGATCAACAACACCCTGGGGCAGGCCCTCCTCGCCCGCCGGATGGGCAAAAAGAGGGTGATCGCGGAGACAGGGGCCGGTCAGCACGGTGTCGCTACTGCGACAGCCGCCGCCCTCTTCGGTATGGAGTGCCAGATATGTATGGGTGAGGAGGATATCAGGAGACAATCACCTAACGTATTTCGCATGAATATCCTGGGTGCAGAGGTCATTCCGGTCTCCTCCGGCACGGCGACGCTCAAAGACGCCATGAACGAGGCGATGCGCCAGTGGGTGGCCAGGGTGCGGGATACCTTTTACGTCATCGGCTCCACCGCAGGGCCCCATCCCTATCCCATGATGGTCAGGGACTTCCAGATCTGCATCGGGAAGGAAACGAAAAAACAAATACTGAAGAAAGAAGGAAGACTCCCTGATTTCCTCATCGCCTGCGTGGGCGGGGGGAGCAATGCAATGGGGCTTTTTTACCCTTTCAAGGATGATCCCGCAGTCGCCATGATCGGGGTAGAGGCCGCAGGCAAGGGGATGGTAACAGGGCTGCATGCGGCGAGCATTGCAGCGGGTTGGGTCGGGGTCCTCCACGGGAACAAGACGTATCTCCTGCAGGATGAGGACGGCCAGGTGCGCGATGCCGCTTCCATCGCCGCCGGGCTCGATTACCCCGGGGTGGGACCGGAACACGCCATGTTTCACGAAACAGAGCGGGCGCGCTACGTCACCATCGATGATCAGGAGGCTGTCCAAGCATTCATAGCCCTCTCTACATACGAGGGGATCATCCCCGCCCTGGAGAGCGCCCATGCCGTGGCCTATGCCATGCAGCTTGCCCCTGAGTTGGATAAAAACAAGATCATCGTGATCAACCTCTCCGGCAGGGGGGATAAGGACGCAGGAATTATCGCCGAAAGGACGAAGACAGAGTAATCATGGGCAGAATCGAGAACAAGTTTAACGCATTAAGGGCACAAGGGGAAAAGGCCCTCGTCATCTATCTCACGGCAGGGGACCCCAGCCTGGAGGGGACCAGGGAGATCGCACTGGGCCTCGATGCCGCCGGCGTGGATTGCCTGGAGATCGGTGTCCCCTTTTCAGACCCCACTGCCGATGGCCCCATTATCCAGGCGGCCTCGCAGCGGGCCCTGCGAAACGGCACGACCCTCTCAACCATCCTCGATATGATCGAATCCATCAGAGAGGTATCGGAGATCCCCATTGTCCTGTTCGGCTATTACAACCCCATCTTGAGCTACGGCACCGAACGATTTGCAGCCAGGGCACAGGAGGCAGGGGTGGACGGCATCCTGGTCGTTGACCTCCCCCCAGAGGAAGCCCACGAGCTGAGGCAGTACACCGATCCCAAGGGGATCGACTTCATCTCCCTGATTGCCCCGACAACCAGTACCGAGCGGGTGAGAATGATTGCATCGCATGCATCGGGTTTTCTCTACTATATCTCCATCACCGGCGTGACAGGGACCGCCAAACCGCACATCGAAGAGGTTGCCAAAGATATAAAAAGGATACGCACGGTAACCGAACTCCCCCTGGTCGTCGGCTTCGGCATATCCACCCCCCAGCAGGCCAAAGAGATCGCCCCGTATGCAGACGGGATCGTCATCGGCAGCGCCGTCGTACAGATGATAGAAGAGCACTGTGATAAATTTGACCTGGTCACCCACGTCGCCCACTATGCCAAAGAAATCAAAGAAGCAAGCCAGACCGCTTCCTCGCGATAAACACCCTGTTCCAACCTCATTGCAATAGTACCCCCTCTGTAGTAACGTATAACAGGATCGTAGAAAGTTCATTCTTCTTGTTTTTGTAAAGAGGAGGAGAATACATGGAGCTTGAGAAGAGGAAAAAGGGCTTCTTTGATAAAAAACAGGAGACCCTCTCCCCCCAGAAGCGAGAGGACTATCTCTCTAAAAAATTGCTCGACTTCGTCCGGTACGCCTATGGACATTCAAAAGTCTTCCGGGAAGGGCTCGATGAAAAGGGGATAACACCCGACGATGTCAAAGGTCTCCAGGACCTGGAGAAGATCCCCCTCATCCGCAAAGATGATCTGGCTGCCCGGCAGAAAGAAGAGGCCCCCTTTGGGGGCTTCGAGACAATCCCCCCCAACAAGGCTCAGCGGATCTACATCAACCCAGGCCTCGTCTTTCAACCGGAGATGGGGGAGCACGAGATCAAAAGCTGGGCAGAGGCCCTCTATGCCTGCGGCATGCGCCCGGGGGATATTGTTCAGAACACCTTTAACTATCACCTGTGGCCCTTTGCCCTTACCCTTGATGAATCGCTTCAGCAGTTGGGGATCACCAGCGTCCCGACCGGTGTCGGCAATACCCTGATGCAGATCAAGGTCATGCAGGCCCTCACGGTCAATGGATTCATCGGGACCCCGAGTTTCCTGATGACCTTGGCCGAGCGGGCGGAGGCCACGGGTCTCGACTTACAGAATGATCTTAACCTGGAGGTCGGCTTTTGCTCCGCCGAGATGCTCCCCGAGGGGCTTCGCCGGCGGCTGGAGGAGAAGTTCGGCATGATCGTGCGGCAGGGGTATGGCACGGTCTTTACGGGGTGCCTGGGGTATGAATGCTATTACAAAAACGGTCTCCATCTCCCCCAAGACATACTCGTGGAGATCGTTGATCCCCACACCGGCAAACCCGTAGATCCGGGTGCAACCGGGGAGGTCGTGGCCACCAATTTCAACCCCCACTTTCCGATGATCAGATTCGCGACTGGAGACCTTTCCGTATTAATAACAGAAGCATGCCCCTGCGGCCGTACCTCGTACCGGCTCAAAAAGATCCTGGGACGCGTTGACCAGGCCACCAAGGTAAAAGGGACCTTCATCCATCCCTGGCAGACCGATGAGATCGCGGCACAGTTCCCCGAGATATTCAAATATCAGGTAATTGTGACGCGCAAAGATCATACCGATGTCATGACCTTTGTGGCCGAGGTAAAGGACGAGACCGTAGACAAAAACCTTTTAAAGGGACGTTTGGAAAAGGCCATCAGAGAGATGTTGACCATCAAGGGTGAGGTGGAGGTCGTGCCGCCGGGGAGCATCCCTGACTGGCACCAAAAGATCGTAGATCGCCGTACCTGGGAATAAGGATAGGTCTGCTCGCAGATGGGAAAGATAAAGATCGGCGGGGTAATGCAGAGCGAAGGCCGGGCCCTCCTGAAGGTCCTCTCTGTCCCCGATCGGCCGGGGGTGGCAGGAACGCTGTTGAGCGTCCTGGGGCAGCAAGGGGTCAATATCGAATTTTTATCCGAGGGGTCGGATATCGAGGGGTACGGGAACTTCGCCATCTGTATCGACCAAAAGGACCTGGACGCTGCCTTGGGCATCCTTGAATCGATCAAAAACGGCATCGATGCCAAAGGGATCTCCTATGTCCCCGATGTGGCCGTGCTGAGTGTCTTCGGCCCGCACCTGAGGGAAAAACCGAAGGTCCCCGGGGCGATGTTCAATGCCCTGGCCGGCAACGGGATCAACGTCATCGCCATCAGCACCTCCATATCCAGCGTCTCCTGCGTCATCGAGGCCGCCAACCTCGACGCCGCCATCCAGGCCCTGCAAGATACCTTTGAGATACCCTTCTTTGATGTAAAAAAACGCCCGCGGGATTATTAGAAATAATTTTGGAATCAACTCTCCTCTATCAAGGCCTGCCCCCGACCTATTTTTCTATGCAGACAGGATCGTCATCGGCAGCGCCTTTGTCAACATGATCGAAGAAAACAACGAGCGGGCTGGCTCAGTATCCCTGATCTCCTCGTACGCCAGCGATATCAAGCCAGCCCGCACTTGGGCTGCAATGAGATGGAGCCTCGTCGATTTATAGTATCGTTGCCAAACGCACCATCTACTTCTTCGGCCAATCGGGCTTTAGTATAGGTGCTGCCGTGCGCTTCTCACCAGGGTCTATGACTTCAAACACGCCCTTTTGCCATTGGCCCCACTCACCGGGATGATTGATAAAGATTCTCCTCTCATCGTACCAGAACGGTCCCAACGCCGTATCGAATTTCTTTTTCGCCATGACATCCCTGATCTTTTCCTGATCCAGGGTCCCGGCCTTCTCGATAGACTGCTGGAAGTGCTGCAGTGCAGAGTACCAGTACAGTGCGCCCCAGTAATTCGTCATAGGTTGTCCTTCGACTTCTTTGAAATGTTCGGAAAATTCTTTGGCCTCAGGAGAAGTCTTCTCGTTCCAGGCACCACCACCGATTACTCCCTCTGCAAGCGGACCAAACGCCTGTGGATAAAACGTAAACGCCGGGCCCACCGTGAATCCGAAGACCTTGAAATTTATACCAAGCCCAATCGCCTGGCCGGTAGCAAGCATAACTCCACCAGGATAGCTGAAACCTATAAAGGCATCGGCTTTAAGCGATTTCGCTTTTTTCAGCAGTGGTGATAAGTCCTTAACCCCCAGGGGGTAGCCTTCGTCCATAACAACATCAAACCCTCTATCCTTGAGTGCTGGAAGCGCTGCTTCATTGTTCTCAAGGCCATGAAGGTCATCATTGTATATTATCGCCACCTTTTCCACTTCGAGCTCTTCAAGGATGTCAACGAGAACCGGCACCTGGGTTTCGGCAAAATTCAACGTCTGAAAGTAGTAAGGGAGGTCAGCGGCAAAATCCTTGAGCTTCATCGCGCCAGCGCCATTACACATGAGGATATACTTGTGTTTGTTGGCGATAGGGGCGGCGGCAAAGACAAATGCCGTGCTCCAGGGGGCGAAGACAAAGTCAACCTTATCCTCCATAATTAATTTTTCCAGCAGTCTCGTCATCGTGCCTATATCGGATTTATCATCATATACTTTGAGCTCTACGGGTAATTTCTTGCCATACTCTTTTACATAAATCCCACCTGCGGCATTGACGTCCTTAACCCATAGATCATAGACAGGAGCACAGGCGTATGTGTACTCACCACTCAGAAAACCTGAGAGAGAGGCTGCCTGACCAATGATTATTTTATCCTTGGGTGGCAGTTCTTTTTTAGGGCCACACGCAGCGCCGATTAAGAACGCCACGACTACCATACAAACAAAGATTCCGAGCAATACCTTCTTTTTCATCGTTCCCTCCTTTTTCTAAATTTTCTCATACCAATCCTATCCCGCCTGTTTATGGTTCTCTGGTGCACCTCCTTTCTTCAACGTCTCAATCCAACGTATTGGTCTCAAATCCTTTCCCGCACCCCGCATGCAGCGGACATAGCAAAAAAGGGCATCAGTCATTAGCATAGTTGCTCATGAACCAGTGCCCTTGTTCCATCTCTCAAGACCTCCGCTGCGGTAACGTGTGGTCGCTTTACGTGAAGTTTCGTTTAGAGCGCTACCTTTACACCATTGTCATACCTTGGGTTACGTCAGCAATATATCACAATTTAATAAAAGTCAAGAAAATTTATTAAATTGTGATAAACTACCTCATTTCACGCGCATCCCCTTTACCCCTGCCAATCAGATGATCTGTTCGACACCCAGGTTTTTGTGGGCTACCTTATAGAATTCTTCCTTTTGATCCGTGTGGCCGGGGCAGGACCACGGCATCTCTTGAATGTTTCTCAAGACCCGGTCGATGTGATGCCAGGGGATCGACACGATCTGCATACCTTCGGGATAGAGTTTGTACATCTTCATGCCGTAGCAAATACCGGTGGTAACATAATTAATCTTTCCCGTAACATAGGGATAATTGTACATCCAGTTACATCCCATCACATAGGTCATTTTGCTCTCGATAAGATCTCCCGTGTCATACTGGGTAGCCCTGAGGACCCGTTCGGTCTGTGCCAGATTGTCGCAGGTGAGAATGAGAAGGTCGGGATCAAAGGTCAACTGGTCAAGAGGAGCGTAGGCCGTGCTGTGCACCGAGCCTACCCGCAGGTAGTGCAGGTGATTATACACCCTCCTGTTTGCCCGCTCGTCCGGGAAAATCTGAAATGCCGGTCCTATGCGCCCTCCACCGGCGATCGGCTCGCATTCGTCATGACCTGGTAAAAATATACCCGGCTCGCAGTACTGATTGTCCGCTTCCGCGTAAAACGCCTTGCCGCTTTGAGCTTCGGGTAGCATTTGGCACCAGGCAAGCTTCTTATCGAGCTTTGTAAGCCCCTTAATTTCAGGTTTCACATTAAAAAACTTAAATCCTATGGGGGGATATGTGAATTCAAATTTCTCCAACACGGCAAAATCATGATCCCTGAGCCTATGTCTGTCGTCATAATAGTCACCCATACCGTACCTCCTTTGTTGCTTTAGTTTGTGCGAATATTTCTTATGGAAGTC
>CAYWLI010000082.1:0-10662 GCA_964459135.1 uncultured Thermodesulfobacteriota bacterium
ATGGAGGAGCAAAAGATACCGATGCTTATTCTGGAATCAGACTATGGTATGGCTGGGGTCGGTCAAATGAAGATCCGCATTGAGGCCTTTATCGAGATGGTCAAAGGAGGGTTGGAATAATGGAGGAACTCCTGAAGCTGTGTGGTTTTGAGGGAGATGAGGCAGCAGCGGAGCGCCCCAGAATAGGGCGGGCCTTTCTTAAGCTGGGGATCAGTGCCGAGGACATCGAGCGGGGCACGCAAAGGCTTAGCAGGTACTACGCTACAGAGCTGCAGGGCATACGGAAGATCCTGAGATTACTGGTAAAAAACATGGTAAACACGGTACTGGCCAGGGAGGACGGAAAAACCAAGGTTATCTACGGGTTCATGATACCCGGTTTTTCGGTCTTTACTTCGGCATTAGTATCA
Source organism: uncultured Thermodesulfobacteriota bacterium (assembly GCA_964459135.1). Classification (GTDB taxonomy): domain Bacteria; phylum Desulfobacterota; class B13-G15; order B13-G15; family RBG-16-54-18; genus CAYWLI01. The sequence goes on from CAYWLI010000082.1 coordinate 411, forward strand.
CTATCTCAAGAAATACACGCCGCATATCTCTGCCCGCAGTTTCAGATAATTCTCGGCGGCATCTTCGACAAGATGTCGCCCGTATTGGAGGCTGCGGAAGGGAAATGGCTGAAATCCGGGATGGTGGCGCATTGCGGTAATGTGAAGGGGCTGGTGGGGTTACTGGTCCGAGACCTTATTCCCCGGCCTGACTTGTTAATTACTTCGGGCCTGCTGTGTGAAACAGCCCCGAAATCGGTTGATTTACTGCACGAGCTATACGGTATTCCAGAGTGTTGTTATGATACCTGTCAAGACCGCGAGGCCGGCGAGTACCCGGCAGCCACCGAACGCATTGTCAGCTTGGCTGCCAAAAGCCTGAGATTAGTTACGCGGAAGATTCACGAGGAAGTGGGCATCGAGATAACCGATGACATGCTGCAAGATATCCTGAATGCCAGGCAGGGATTGCGTGATACACTCGGTAGGGTAGATACGTTCATGCAACAGGGCGATCCGTTGCCCATAAGCGCCAATAACCAGATTCTCTGGGATTACATGGGGGCGTTGACCTTCAGCAAAGAGAACACTCCGGAAGCAATTGATGCTATAAACACGTTGTGTCTGGAGCTGGAAGAAAGGGTGAGCCAGGGCGTGGGGGAGGTAGAAAAAGGGGCGCCGAGAATATTGGCTATGCTGCCATCACACCATACCGACCCACGGCAAGACCATATTGTGGGTGAGCTCGGCATGGCCATAGCTTCCACCGACCGTATTTTTGACACCTCCGATATGAAGATGCCGGAAGACCCTTACGAGCAGATGATACTAGATATTATGCGAGGCTCATTATTCCATAGTGCGCAAAGAAGGGTTTCGCTGGTAATAGAGGGGTGCAGGAGGCTACATATCGAGGGCCTGCTGAACCGGTGTCACATCGGGTGCCGCACCGTGACCGGCGATGCTCTCTTAATCAAGGAAGCCGTGAGCAGGGAACTGGACATCCCCGTGCTATTTCAGGAACGGGACGACTTCGATAGCCGCGTGTATAATCACGAGCAGTTCAAGAGGAATTTAGAGGTATTCAAGACGATGCTGAAGAGTCGTAGTGGCGAAGCCCGTGTCCCGTAAGGCAGGGTTTTTTATCGGTGGATACAATTACGTGATCTGGGTTAATCGTGACGGTCAACAGGGAGGAAGGACTGGAATAATGCTTGAATTACTTACGTTGTGTGGTTTTGAAGCCGCTGAGGCGGAATCGGAGTTGCCCAGGATAGAGCGGGCGTTTACTAAGCTGGGGATTGGCGCCGAGGATATCGAGCGGGGGAAGCAGAGGCTCACCACATATTATGACATAGAACTCAAAGGGGTAAGAAAACTCATGCGGTTGGCTTTACGAGATCTGGTCAACTCGGTACTGGCCAGAGAGGATGGTAAAAAGAAGGTCCTCTTCGGTTTTATGGCGCCGGTTTTTGAAATAGTCAGCTCCGTTTTGGTCTCTCACTCACACGAGGTACACGCCGCGCATCAGTCCTGGTCCCCCCTGCTTATTATGGGTAGCGTTTTCGACAAGATGGTGCCCGTGCTGGAGGCAGCCGAGCGGAAATGGCTGAAAGCAGGGACAGTAGCCCATTGCTGTAATGTCAAGTCAATACTCGGGCTATTCACGCTGGATATGTTACCGAAGCCGGACCTGCTGGTAACCACCGGCTTCTCCTGTGAAACGTCGCCGAAGACGATTAATCTGTTGGATGAGCTCTATGGGATACCCGGTTTTTGCTATGATACCTGCCAGGACAGGTCGTTTAAGACTTATGAGGTGGATTCAGAGCGGACTGTCGGCCTGGTAGTTAAAAGCACGAGAAAGCTGGTGGAGAGGGTTCAGGAGGTTGTGGGGTTTGAACTCACGGATGAGATGTTTCAGGAGATGCTCGATGCCAGGGCTGAGCTTGACAACGCCGTCGGCACGCTGCGGCACTTGATTGAAAACAGCGATCCGTTAGCAATAAGCGCCCCCCACGAAAACCTGCTGATGGTGCTTTATGCGCTGACGTTGAGTATCGATGATGGTCTGCCGCAGGCAATCGATGCAATCAATACATTGTACGAGGAATTACAGGAGCGGGTTGATCAAGGGGTAGGAGTGGTGGAGAAGGGAGCCCCCCGCATACTGTCGCTGCTGCCCGCGCATCACAGCGATCCGAGACTGGACCACCTGGTGGGTGAGATGGGCATGGCTATCGTGGCGTGCGACCCCGGCTTTATGGTCCCGTTCCCGGGGTCGCCGAAAGACCCGTATGCTATGATGTCTCTGCATTTACAGGGGTCCCTGGCCACCAGCCTGCCCAGAAGGATCCGCCTGATTATAGAAGGCTGCAAAAGGCTGAAGGTCGACGGCCTACTCAATCGCTACCACGTCGGGTGCCGTGCTGTAGCCGGTGATCCTTTTATTATAGCAGACGCGGTAGGCAAAGAACTGGGTATCCCCGTCTTGACACTGGAATGGGAAAACTTTGATCCTCGTGTGTATAACCACGAGCAATACATAAGAAGATTAGAATTGTTTAAGATGATGTTGGATACGAACACGGAACGCAGGCGAGCTCAAACGTAGATTCTGCTTGCTGGCATTACCTTTGTAGTAACAGTGATGCCTCGGGTGCCGGATCTCTTCATTGCACCCCTCTTTCGGTAAGGAACGGGCCGTATTTCTTGTCGCTTCCCTTGATATGCGCTACCAACCAGTCACTGAGAAACTGTATGATGTCCTGTGATAAACTCTGCCGGCCCGCTTTAAAATCGGCTTCAAACGCCGAGACTTTTCTCTCAAAGTCATTGTGCTGTTTTTTATGCATATCGGTTTCAGGATACCCAAACATGTCGAAATAGTGTTCTTCTCTCGCAAAATGCATTGCAGTATACGTAATTAACTGGTTAATCAGCTTTCCTATCGTCTCTTTTTCATTGCCGTTGAGCATCGCATTGTTAAGGTCATTTACCATTTGAACAAGCATCTGGTGTTGCTTGTCAATCAATTCCACGTTAACACTAAAACTTGGATCCCATGTGATCAGCTCCATAACAATCCTCCTTATCATTGAATGGGCACGGGGTTGGATGGCAGGCCGTTGCCTGTAATGACGCTCTTCATGCCTGCCTGGACCTCGACGGTTTTCCTGTTATTGATATCTGAAAAAGAGACGATCCCCTCTTGTACCTCCACCACGGTGGTGGTGGTCGCCTGGTCATGACGGATCTCATATTTTGTTCCCCGCACCCCGCAAATTGCGTTGGGCGTGGCCACCTTTAGGGAATTCTCCTCTTTTTTTGCATGCGCCCAGAGAAATCCGTGCACCAATTTAAGAAAATATTTTGCCGGCCCAGGCATGAGTTCATCATATGCGACCTTGACGACTGTGTGTGCGCCTGCCTTTACTTTCGCCGCCATCGTATAAAAGGTGATCTCCCCCTGCTGCGTCTCGATCGTGTCACCGGGTTTGACCTCTGTCTCCGGCACGGGCCTCTGCATTTGTCCGGTACCCTCGTTTTTTATTCGTACATCTCCCTGCACGTCCTTTACCCTGGTTGCGTAGCTGCGCTCCGGTATCGTGTGGCCTTCAAAGGTAACTATTGAGGTCTCAGGTTGTACATTGTTGATTTCGGGGCACGATGGGGCACCCCATGAGAAACCGGGGATGACACGTTGGATCTCACCGATATCTTGTGTAGGTCCGTACAGGGGGACGATCTCGCCATCGACGACATCAGGCCACACCTCATTCAACATCACCTTCGTGTGGATTTCCAAGCGGACGCCATAGGCATCACTTTCCGTGGTAACGATCTTGGATCCCAGTTTGGCATATGCCCACGGGTCAGCCTCAACGCTCAGTAGGTTTAGGCTCACAGTACCGGCAGAGTTGAGTGTCGCGGAATATTGTATTTTAATATCCGTATCGGCACCGTGGGAAGCTGGGTGAATGCGGAAGGTAAATGTTTCTGTTTGCACCCATTGGCATGGAGGTTTTTCCTCTGATGACAAACCGTTTTGGGGGATACCAAATACCATGAGCACAATGGCAATTAAGATCAAGACTGCCGTTGTTTTAGATAGTACGCTCATCTCTCTCCTTTCGATAGGCTTGCGTATTATTCCCCGATATCCCGACTTGGACCATGGGGCTGAGCAAGCTCCTTCTTATCTGTAGAGCACCTTATAGTACAAGTAAAGCTTTTCAATCCTTGCTGCAAGATGCCGTGCCTGCGCCCGAGCCATGCCGAAGCCCACCAGGCGGCAATAGATGTGCAGCGAGTTGAAGTTGTGCTGCAATATAGCCTTGATCTTGGTCATCTCCCTTATTCCTAATCTTAAAAATAGTTGCAAACGGTGTGCCAAAAGAAAGGACATATATCTCCATGAGTTGGCGTCCTGAGCGTGTTTGCCGACATGGTGATGAGGTTCGGATGATGTACTACCCTCCACTGTCATTAAATGTCATTCGGAATGACACCCGTTGTCATCGTTTCTTCAGGATAAGACAGGGCTTTTTGTTGCCCGGAGATGAGAAGTGTGATAACAAACAAGGGGGATACTTCAGGGAGCTCTGATTATGAACGGAGAAGATACCAGAATCGTCAAGTCTACCTGCAGGATGTGCCACGGCGTCTGTGGCGTCCTGGTACATATAAAAAGGGTAAAGTACCATTCTAGCCACTAATTATTATGTATGTATTTGTAATTATAAAGCATTTTTAATAACTTACTAACTTGCTTATTACTAGAGTATTTACGATGATTAAAACGCCATACATATTCAGCTAGGAAATAGATCGCGAAAAATACAGGATGCCGACCAAGACAATCTTTTCCAGATAAACTATGAATCCCCGGATGTTTCCAGGGATTCGCTGATAAGCTCACAGACATCAGCAACCCTGAGCTTGTAACGTTTCTTTCGCACCGCCAGGTGCAGTGTTTTCCTGCAATTGGGGCAGGCGGAAGCCAGGGTATCGACGGATTCATCATCGATCTGATCCAGCCTTTCATAAGCGGTATCGAACGAGAATGTGGAGTTGATCATGGGGATCATTCCACCGCCACCACAACATTGGCTATTTTCCCGGCAAAGATTAAACTCCTGCACTTCAACGCCGCCAACTGCGGTCAACAGATTCCGAGGGATATCGAACAGCCCCAGTCCCCTGCCCAGATGGCAGGAATCGTGATAGATGACATTTGCTTTCTTCTTCAAGGCACCGGGTTTCAGGATTCCTTCGGAAATCAGCTTCTCCAGGTATTCCGTTGAGTGCAGAACCTCAAAGGGCAGATCCCTCTTCAGCCATTTCGGGTAGTACTCTTTGAATATCATGGCACAGGTCGGACAGGAAGCCACCACTGTCTTGATGCCTGATTCCTCGATTAGCTTGACATTGTGCTTGGCCAATTGACGGGCCTTGTCCTCATAACCGTTGTAGAAAAGGGGACCACCACAGCACTGCTCTTCATCACTTACGGTAAAAGAGATACCCAATCGCTCCCAGATATTGGCCAGTGACTGAGGAACCACTTTCTGGTCGTAGGCGGAAACACAACCGGTATAATAAAAAACCGATCCCTTCTTATTGTTAATGGACTCTTTCCTGTCGCCCAACCAGTCTGTTCGGTTCTCCTGTTTGTGTCCGTAGGGATTCTTGTGCTCGATTATCCCCTCGACTACCTTTGCCAGCGCCTTGGATTCCGGAAAATCCATCGAAATCAACTCCCTGCGCATTTTTCCGATAATATCAAGATGATTCTCAATAACACCACAATTGGATTCACAAACCCCACAGGTCGTACACAGGTAGACAATGTCTTTCAGGGTTTCCGAGTAATCTATTTTTCCTTCATAGAGATTCCTGGCAATCTGCATCATCCCACCGGCACTGTAACTGAAAAAATGACCTTTTTTATAGACCGGGCAAAGGGAGGTGAATTCCGCTTCTTCTCTACCATAGGTGCATTGTCCGCAGCGGGTGCATTTAAACAAAGAGGTGTATTCATGTTCATCGATCTTTAGGTTTTTTGACATCTATTGACTCCTTGAAAACAATCAATCCTGATTCGACTATAAGTGACGGAATTCCCCGGTTGTTAAAAAATAAGCATTCCCGGATTCATGATATTGTGAGGATCAACGCTCTTTTTAATATCCTTGAGCAGATCACCGTACCCCCCGGTGTACGAGAGAAACTCCGGGTATTTCCGAAAGCGGAACATGACCGCACCGAATTTGTTTCGTAAATCAGTGTACAGCTGATGGTAGATCCCCTTGATATGGGTCAGGTATTCCCTGCGCTCTTCCAGCGAGCCCTGGACATAAACCACAAATGCAAAAAAGAACTCCCTGGCATGGTTATAGGGAAGCGCCCTGAAAAAATAGGGAGGTTCGAATTCACGCTGGGCCAGATCCCACATATAGGCTTCCAGCTTGGCTACGTTGGCCGGCTCAACCGTAACCAGGCAACCTGAAAGATGCAAGCCGGCCCTGATCTGCGATTCTTCACCCGGCTTGATGTGAACCCCCTTGCCAAAATATGAATTCAGGTAATTATAGCACCCCGGGTGAATCTTTCGGGCTTCATCCTCAGCCAGATGTTCTCCCCCCAGCTCCCGGGCGATTTTTATGCAGCGCTCTTCCTGAACCTTTACAACATCTTTATAACCACTTAAACGAGCAGACGCTATCCCGAAGGGAACTCCCGGGGGCGGATTTTTCTGATCCTCCTTCAACATCGCTTCCGGTATCTGAGTCTCCTTGGAGAGGGTCATCTCATGGAAAAGATTCCAGCCCCAGCTCCAGAAAGTAACACTTTCAGCCAACTGCCGCCTGACAATCAGCTTCATATACTCCGCCGCCTTTGAAAACTTGTCAAAAGTAACCAATAATACCTTGTCGGTCTCACCGCGGTCGAATATCTTTACCGATCCCTTGGTGACAACCCCCAATGTGCCGAAAGAGTTGGCAAACAGACCTGTCAGGTCCGGCAGACACTGGTAACGCGCCCTCCATCCCACATTCTCGAAACAGGCGGAACCGGTTCTGACAACTCCCTGCCCTGGAGTTACAACCTCCAATGACAGGAGTGGATCAGGATCCCACCTGGCTGAATAGTTCCCCGAAGGCCTCATCATATAGTTGGCAAGGGCGCTGGAACCACCTGTGGCCGTAGGCAGATGGCAGAAAAATCGTTTTTTCAGCAAGGCACTACTTAGCTGGTGCAGGGTTACACCGGGCTCTATCAGTGCATATCCCGATTCAGTATTGACATCCAGAATTCGATCCATCATCCGGCAGTCAACCACGATCCCTCCCTGGACTGGAACGGACATACCCGCAATATTGGATCCGCGCGACATCGGAACTAGAGGGATACGAGCCCGATCGGCAATCTGAACCAGATGTACGATTTCATCGGTCGACCTGGGTAAAACAACATAGCTGGGTGCTGTGGCACTTCCCGGCAGGGTCGCACTGTCAGCAGAATAGCCTGCCAGAATAGCGGGGTCATCACTGACCCGGTCACCTGGAAAAACCGAAAACAAAGCTCGTTTTAATTCGTTCATGGAATCCCCCCATTGAAGTTTGATAATCAACCCATTCTTTTCACCGACATGATAGCCCTTTATCCTTTCAGTGTAAAACCATTGATCTCCTATATCAAAATCCATACCAGGCAGATGCTTTACCAATCCTCCGTGATTACAGATGTCAACAACCTTCTGTCACAAACAAGAGAGCATAAAAAATTGCGCAACAACAAAATTTCGTTGCAAAACCCCAAATTTCTGTTTGCATGACTCGGATTGATAAAGATCTGCAATTATACTATGATCTCCTCAATCTTCGTAGATCCATTTATTATTCATTTTAGAAATTATGATTAAAAACGATCGGGGAAAACCTATGAAAAAAGTGCTTTTGGGACTTCTGATACTGATCCTCATCGTCGCAGGCTGGGTTCTCAAGCTGGTCTCCGAGCTTCACTTCTGGAAAGATGAGATCTTCAGGGTCAAAGCTGCGAGGATTGCCGTCCTGGGAATTGACTGCGCCGCAGGAAAACGGACCACCGCACATTTATAGTTATACGCTTTGAGCTGCTCAATGCTAACTAAAAACATTGAGCTTGTCAAGGAAATGTACTCGTTCACTACATATGATAATCCAGCAAAGCAAAATCGGTCCCATACCCCCCAAATATTATCTCCCTTGCCAGCCCTTGACCAGGGGTCTTTTTGTTGCCCGGAGGGGAGAAGTGTGGTAACAAGAAAGAGAGATGCTCATTAGATCATCCTATTTTTAAAAGGCTTCTGGACAGATTCAGGGATTTTGGAATAGGATGTCCATTTTTATTGCATAGAAGAAAGGGGGGAATCATCATGGACGATAGATATGACGAGGAGGAATGGAAAAAGGTAGAGATGGTCGGCTACTGTCCCTTGATGTCGCAGGGGGCGAAATTGGTAGAGTGCAAACGAGAAGAGTGCACTTGGTGGAGGCAGGTTCGAGCGGGCCGTCCCAAAGGAAAGGCGGCATGTGCAGTCAACGATCTTGCCTCTCAAGTGGGCTCGCTGAGTAGTATGTTTCAAATCACCATTAAAGACCTTGTCTCCCAGTTGGTAATACTGAACGGCAGGTTTCAGACCCTCATACAGAACGTTGAGAAGAAGTGATTAATTCAGGGGCCCGAACGCTGATCATATAAGCCCCATTCACGACCCAGGGAGGTAACCATGAAGGACGACGCACTCAAGAAGCGCACCCAGGAGACGGCCAAGAAGCTCTTCGGCAAGGGGATTAAGATGGACCCCCCCTACCTTTTGTGGAAGGAATTTGACAAAGATCTGGCAAACGATTTTTCTCTGTTCATCACCGGCAACCTCTACTCCCGTACGGTGCTGACGCTCCAGGAACGTCAGATGGTTGCCTGCGCCATCTTGGCTGCAACGAGGTCCGCTGATGAGTTGCGGCTCCATTGCAATGCAGCATTGAACGTCGGCTGCGATCCCCGGAAGCTGGCAGAGGTGTTTTTCCAATGCGCCACCTACTGCGGCATGCCCACGGTAAATATGGCCCTTGAGGTCTACCGCGACGTACTAAAAGAAAGAGGAGAGTGGCCTTTAGACAAGGAGTAACTAGTTGATAATAAAAGAATAATAAAAATAGGGGAATAGACGTGCCTTTTGCTGATATTAATGGCCTCAAGATATATTACGAGATACATGGCGATGGTGACGCCATTGTACTGCTCCATCATGGTTTTGGATGTACCAAGATGTGGAAGGATATCTATCCGGCTTTCGTCTCAAAAGGGTACCGGATAGTAATGTACGATAGGCGAGGGTATGGTCAATCAGAGAAGGGGCATGATTTCCCGGCATTTTATGAGAGTGACAGCTTTCGTCATCAGAGTGTAGAAGAACTGGTCCGCTTGCGGGATCTGTTCGATCTTGACTCTTTTCATATCGTCGGCCAGTGTGAAGGGGGAGTAGTGGGGATAGATTATGCCGTCCAGTATCCTCATCACGTCAAAACGATTACCGTATCGAGCACACAGTGTTACAGCACCATGAGCATGGCCGAATTTAACGCATTGAAGATGCCAAACCCATTCCGAGATCTGGAACCGGAGATCAAAGAAAAATTGATTCAGTGGCACGGCAATGATCATGCCGAATCTTTTTACAATCAATTCCGGACATGCGGCGGAGCCTATGGTACCGGGGTTTTTGATCTGAGAACCGTGTTGCCATCGGTGTCGTGCCCGGCCCTCGTGTTATATCCTGATAGGAGTTTTCTCTTTGATGTTGAACAGGCAGATGCTTTGTATCGCAACCTCCCTCACGGAGAGCTCGCAATACTCCCCCACTGTGGACACAATACCTATGAAGAACAGCCAGATAATTATACAAGGATTATCTTAGATTTTTTAAAAAGACATAATTTTGAAAAACAGTAGCAGCTGGCGGTGGGACTTAAAACATGTCAACTTCAACTGGATCGTTTTTTGATGGGGTGACCTTCCATTCCTGTTCTTCGAAATCAAAGTCCGCAATTTTATCAAGGGGGAGTTTGATATACGTGCCGTATCCTTCCGCCGCTATTTCACCGTCTGGCAACAAGAGTTCTCCTGTTCCTTCGAAGACGCGCTTTCCCATCTTTGTAATGCGACCGACAACTCGCAACTCCCCATCCAGCGGTATAGGTTTTTTGTAGCGGGTCGTGAACTCAAG